>NZ_JAUFNS010000008.1:0-258607 GCF_041060445.1 Pseudomonas sp. W2-17
TGGTCGACAGCGAGAAGGATAAGCGCGGCGAAGGGTTTGAATTGCGCACGGATGGCTGGGGAGCCATGCGTGCGGGGAATGGACTGCTTATCAGTGCGGATGAACAGACCAAGGCACAGGGTAAGCAGCTCGACATGAGCGCTGCTGTCGGTCGCTTGCAGAATGCCGGTGATCAACTCGAAACAATCTCTGCAGATGCCGCCATTAGCCGGGCAGACCCGGCGGACGTCCAAGCTCAACTCGATCTGCTCAAACAGGATCTGGACGCGCTCAAATCCTCGGTGTTGCTGCTCAGCGCTCCGGACGGCATTGCCCTGACCAGCGGTAAACATCTGCAACTGGCCGCGCAAGACAACCTGATGCTCAACGCTGGCGGCCACGCCGATATCAGCGTGGTCAAAAAAATGTTCATGGGTATCGGCCAGGGCCTGAGCCTGTTCGTGCGCAAGGTCGGGCTCAAGCTGATCTCCAACGAGGGCCCGGTGAGCATCCAGGCACAGAACGATCGTCTGGAATTGCTCGCTCGCCAGGGCATAAACATCACCAGCACCGAAGACGAGATCCACATCACCGCCAAGAAGCGCATCGTCCTCAATGCTGGCGGCAGCTACGTCGCCATCGAGCAATGCAGCATTGAATCCGGCACCGCCGGCGACTACCTGATCAAAGCCGCGCACTTCGATTTCAAAGCGAAAGCGGAACAGCCGGTTGAACTGCCAGCCTTGCCACCACTGTTGGATATTCCGCCTGAACTGCACGAGTTTTGGGCCAGCTTCAGTGGCGGCAACATTCACTACGAGCGGAGCATGATCAAGAATGCTGCGCCGGTTGAACAGCCCGAGACACTTGAGGAGGAAGAAGAGGAAGAGGAGTTCGTTGAAGGCATCACCCTGCGCATCGGACTGTTCTTTGATGGGACGGGGAATAATCAGAGCAATGCGGCGGCGACGGAGCGTTGCCGACGGCAGGATCTGGAGACCTTTAGCAGTGAAGAGCTGGAGAGCATTGCGGCGACGTGCAAGCAGTACGGGTTTGGGGAGTTTGACGGCAGTGCGTTTAACAGCGCGCCGAATAACAGCTACGGGAATGCGCCGAGTAACGTGGCGCATTTGTATCAGCTGTACCCGGACAACGCGGTGGATGGTATTTCGGCTAAAGCCAAAACCGCGTACATCAAGGCGTACGTAGAAGGTATCGGCACCCGCAGCGGTGGCGAGGATGACATGCTGATTGGGCAGGCTCTGGGCCAAGGTGAGACTGGCGTGGTAGCTCGGGTGAAGGAGGTCCCCGATCTCGTTGCCAAGCAATTAAGTAGCTTCCACCAAACCAATCCCGGCATTGTCATCCAGAGAATCGAGTTTGACATTTTTGGCTTTAGCCGTGGCGCCGCCGCTGCACGGCATTGCGCTAATGAAGTGCTTAAACCAGGGCGCGGGCTGTTCAACGAACTGCTTCGGGGTGGCCTGGCGGGGCTGCTGAGAAGCTTCGATTCGGCCGCTGATGTATGCATCAATTTGGTCGGCCTGTTCGATTCGGTTGCGGCCATCTCAACGCCTTGGCGCGGCGACTTCAGTCCAGGCGATGACGTCAATCGTGGCGTTAATCTCTACCTGCCCCCCGACTGCGCGCGGCAGGTCATTCAGCTGCATGCCCTCGACGAGTATCGAGCCGACTTTTCTCTTAACAACGTCCACCACACGCACCTCCAGATCGGACTGCCGGGCGCCCACTCCGATGTCGGCGGGGGCTATCTGCCACGAGCACGAGAAAAGTTGTGGATGACGCAGCCCTGCAAGACCAGCGTTCCGACCGGTCAAAGGGTTGAATCCGATGCCGCATGGGCCCGAGCAGAAGCGGACGCCAGGGTTTTGCGCGAATCAGGCGTGGCCCGCGAGGGGTACATAGCCGTGAAAGCCTGGCCTGCAGCAACTAACATTCGCGGCAAAGCTGAGCAGTCCATGCAGGACTACTGGGTAACAGTGCTGCTTGAACGCCCAGTGCATGGCGAACTGAGCCTTATTGCACTACGTGTCATGCGTGAACTGGGGATACGTCACGGCGTCCCGTTTAAGAGCCTGGACGGGCGGCCTGAGCTCGCAATGCCCAACGAGCTCAGACCTATCGCCAAGCGAATCTTGCAGTTGGTCATGGCTGACCGGCTCGTACGACTTGAACCTGCGCAAGAGGCGTTGTTACGAGCGCGGTATATCCACCTGTCTGCGCACTGGACCCCACGAGGCCCCTTCTTACTAAGCAAGCCAGCACCGCTGAACCGTAGGAATGTGCATCTCAACCGCCCGCAAAAGGGGTATCCAGAATGAAGCGTTTGGTCTTCGCAGCGGGATTGCTTATCAGCCTAAGTGCCTGCGCAACGGGAGGGTCAGTACCTCCACCTGTCAAGCTGCCATATCCAGCATGGTACATAGGCTTTGCCGCGCCCAAGCACATGGAAGTGTGGGTGGAAAGCGTCGATGTGCTTGATCAGCGAGGATACGTTTTCTTCAATGTGCATGCCGGAGTCGCCGGCTACACGCGTAAGTCTGAGGGTTGGCATAAGGGCACATCCGGGGGCAAACCCATCAACAGCGTCGACTTGCCGGACCAACTCCTTCTGCGCTGGCAGTCACTTGCGGAACCTCAAGCCTACAAAATCAGCATACGGATTCCGCAGTGGGTCCGTGATGAGATGACCAGGCCCGAGCGTGTTCTGTGCCAGTGGAATCAGCAATGGAAAACAGACTACCGAGAGACGATCACGCTGGGCATGGCACCCGGCGGAATCGTAAAAGTGTGGCTAGGCGGATCGTGTTTGGATTTCAAGGAAGTCGGTCGTTACCAAGCCAAAGTCGAGCCGCTCGGCTCCTACCGTGGCGCAAGCAAGGGCAAGTACATCGCTCTCGAACCTGAGAACAAGGCCTACGTCGACCAACACGGCATTCCGTATGGCAGTTGGTAATGCTGCTGCGGCCTCGGACCCATTGCGGCACCGCACAAATGAACGTCTCAGAACCCAGTGCGACGCCCACTCCGATGTCGGCGGGGGCTGTCTGCCACGAGCACGAGAAAAGTTGTGGATGAGGCAGCCCTGCAAGGCCAGCGTTCCGACCGGCGAAAGCGTTGAGTCCCATGCGGCCTGGGCCCGTGCAGATGCGGACGCCAAGGTATTACGCGAATCTGGCGTCGCTCGCGATGGTTACATTGCGGTGAAGGCCTGGCCTGCAGCAACTAACCCTCGCGGCAAAGCTAAGCCGGTCGTGCAGGACTACTGGATAACAGTGCTGCTCGAACGCCCGGTGCATGGCGAACTGAGCCTGATTGCATTGCGTGTCATGCGTGAGCTAGGAGTGCGTCATGGGGTGCCATTCGACGTCATTACCGATACGGATAAACGCTTCAAGTTACCGGACGAGCTCATGCCTATCGCCAAGCGAATCTTGCAGCGGGTGATGACGGACCGGCTGGTAAGACTCGAACCTGCGCAAGAGGCGTTGCTACGAGCGAGGTACATCCACCTGTCCGCACACTGGACCCCACGAGGCCCCTTCTTACTAAGCAAGCCAGCACCGCTGAATCGTAGGAATGTGCATCTCAATCGCCCGCAAGCAGGCTATCCAGAATGAAGCGTTTACTGTTTCTAACGGGCATTTTGGTCAGCGTGACAGCTTGCGCGTCAGGGTCTAAACCACCGCCAACTCCCAAACTGCCGTATCCCGCGTGGTACGTCAGCCTCGTTGCGCCCCGCCACATGGAAGTGTGGGTCGAGAGTGTGGATGTGCTCGATCAGCGCGGCCTCGCGTTCTATCGAGTTCATGGGGGAGTTGCTAGTTACACTGGCACGGTCAAGGGATGGCCAACAGAAGGCGGGGGAGGAAAACCAATCAACAATGTGGATCTTCCGAAAACAATCCATCTGCGCTGGCAGTCGCTGGCGGAACCTCAGGCTTACAAGGTACTCATCGACATTCCGCAGTGGGTCCGTGATGAGATGGTCAAACCACAACAAGTGTTTTGTGCTTGGGATCAGAAGATTGTGACCCTCTATTCACGAACGATCAGCCTAGGGATGGCCCCGGGAGGCATAGCTAAGGTATGGGTAGGTGCAGGTTGTATAAAGGGTAAAGAAGTCGGTCGCTACCAAGCCGAAGTCGAACCGCTTGGTCCCTACCGTGGTGCAAGCAAAGGCAAGTACGTCCCGCTCGAACCTGAAAACAAAGCCTACGTCGACCAGCATGGCATCCCTTATGGAAGTTGGTAATACTGCATCGACCTTCAAAGGCCCGGATTTGTCCTCAGTTGCAACTCCCCGAGCCGGTCACCCCAGTGCAATAACTTCACCCGAAACACTCCCACTCGCCAGTAAGTCATTTCTCTAAACTTAATAGCGACAGAAACACTACAGATAGAGCCAAACAACTAAACCCAGAATCACCGCAATCAAAGAATCAATCACTAAAACCAACAACGAGCCTCACAAAATGAAAGACATTATCCGCCTAGGCGACATCACCACCCACGGCGGCGTCGTGCTTCAGGCCTTTGCGCAGACCGACCTGAACGGCAAGCCCATCGCCGGGGTGGGACACAACGTCAGTTGCCCGTTATGCAAAGGCATTTTCCCCATCGCCGAAGGCAGCAGCACCTACACGGTCGACGGAATTCCCGTCGCATTGGACGGCATGAAAACCGCCTGTGGTGCGGCCCTTATCGCCAGTGGCCCAGAGGGCGCCGTTACCAGCTGAATCAACCTGCGCGGGTCACCAACGGGCCTCGCTAGACAATTCAGGGAGATCGACGGCGCAATGCCGTCGATCCTTGTGCCGCCCCCGCTGATCAATACCTATTGCGGTCGCACGCTCAGTCGTTATCCGAGACCGAATGACGTGATAAACCGCTCGTCGGCACATCATTAACCGTTATTAAACTTTCAGCGCCAAACCACTTGTCGGCTCCACCCTCGCTTTCCTGAATTCGAGCTTCAGGCACCTCTCTTTATATCTGTGCGTTCTGCTTAGTTGACAGATCGCCGCAATAGAAAGCTGAACGTGTCGTTAAAAACCCTGATACGAAATTAGCCTAAGAAGGGAGTAAGACTATGTTCCTGCACAATAAACGTCTTCAATACACGGTTCGCGTTGCTGAGCCTAATCCGGGTCTGGCCAACTTGCTGCTGGAGCAGTTCGGCGGCGCCCAGGGCGAGCTGGCTGCGGCCACTCGTTACTTCACTCAAGCGTTGGCTGAAGAAGATCCAGGTCGCAAGGATCTGTTGCTGGACATCGCCACCGAGGAACTGAGCCACCTTGAAATCATTGGCTCGATTATCGTGATGCTCAACAAGGGCGCCAAAGGCAAACTCGCCGAAGGCGTGCAAGCGGAAGGCGAGCTGTACCGTGACATCAACGGCGCCGGCAATGATTCGCACATCACCAGCCTGCTGTACGGCGGTGGTGCTCCGCTGATCAACTCGGCCGGTGTGCCGTGGACCGCAGCCTATATCGACACCATTGGTGAGCCGACGGCGGACTTCCGTTCCAACATCGCTGCTGAAGCCCGGGCAAAGATCGTCTACGAGCGCCTGATGAACGTGACCACGGATCCAGGCATCAAGGACGCATTGGGCTTCCTGATGACCCGCGAAATCGCGCATCAGATCTCGTTCGAGAAAGCGCTGCACTCGATTCAGCCGAACTTCCCCCAAGGCAAGTTGCCAGGCATGCCGGAGTTCTCCCGGACTTACTTCAGCATGTCCAACGGCGAGCCGAACGTACGTGGCCCGTGGAACAGCGACGCTGATTTCGACTACGTCGAGAATCCAAAGCCGGCAGTCGATGGTGGTGACGGTACTGCTTCGGTCACGCTGAGCGAGGACGACTCGGTCACGTTGACGATGATGAAAGAGCGTCTGAAGTCTGATCTGCAAGCCGACCCCATGACCGGCGCCGACCTTGGGTCGGGTCTGGCTCAGGGTAAAGCTGAGTAGCGCGATAAGGGGAGGGCCGGTACGTAGCGGCTCTCCCGGCGATGTGATCAAGACCACGTACGACATGGAGATCTCTGATGAACAAGTTATTGGAAGATTCGACGTCCAATGAAGTCAGCGAGTTGTTCAACGACAACGCTCAGCTGGACTTCACATCCTGTGTGACCCGCTTCGAAGCAGAAGCTGCAACGCTGGGGCGTGGATTCAGAACCGCGTTGTTTGTTCAGCAATTCAAAGCCGGACTGTTGCCGAAGTCCGTAAAAGGGGTTGAAAGACTCCACTAAGGCCCGTGGCTTCCAAGGTTGATTCAATAGCAGCGTCCGCTGGCCGGGCTGTCTGATCCGCTACGACTCCATCGTTTTTGCCCGCGAAAGCGGGCTTTTTTTGGCTCCGATCAGGGGGTAGAGCTGGATCCCGGCGCAGCGCCGGGATGCCCCGCCATTCGCGACAGTGCGACAGGCTGGACTGATCCGCGATTACCCGCCACTGTATTGCCTTTCGCGCGTGGGCAATGCGTATTTTCAGGCCTGATGCACATCAGGAGAGGGAGCAGATTTGAATCAGCTAAAACGCCTTGAAAGCGGGATCAAGGGCTTCGACGCACTGCTCAAAGGAGGCCTTGTGGCGGGCGCCTCATACATCATTCAGGGACGCCCGGGGTCAGGCAAGACGATCCTCGCCAACCAGTTGGGGTTCAATCACGTCCGGCAGAACGGCCGCGTGCTGTTCGCCACACTGCTGGCCGAGCCTCACGACCGGCTTTTTCATTTCCTCTCGACGCTGAGCTTTTTCGATCGCCAGGCGGTGGGCCAGAGCATCCAGTTTGTCAGCGCCTTCGACACGCTGGAGAACGACGGTCTGGACGAAGTCGTCAAGTTGCTGCGCCGCGAGATCAGTCGTCAGCATTCCAGCCTGCTGATTCTGGACGGGCTGCTCAACGCACGCTCCAAGGCAGAAACGCCGCTGGACACAAAGCAATTCATCTCCGAGCTGCAGGGTCATGCCGCTTTCGCCGGCTGCACGGTGCTGTTTCTCACCAGCTCGCAACTCGACGATGGCAGCCCCGAGCACACCATGGTTGACGGTGTGATCGAGATGGGCGAAGACATGGTCGGCTCCCGTACGGTGCGCCGGATCAAAATGCGCAAGACCCGGGGCAGCGGCGCGATCCCCGGCGCCCATGAATTCGAGATCAACGACCAGGGCATTTCCATTTACCCGCGTCTTGAATGCATGCTCACCCGAACCGGTGCCATGCCCGAACACCCTCATACCCTCCTGAGCAGCGGCATTGGCGGGCTGGACTCACACATCGGTGGCGGTCTGGTCCGCTCGTCGGTGACGCTGATCATGGGCCCTTCAGGCGCGGGAAAGACGTCTCTGGGCATCCAGTTTTTGAGCGAATGCTCCGCGCAGGAGCCGGGGCTGTACTTCGGCTTTCATGAATCGCCGCAACGGGCGATGACCAAAGCGCGTTCGCTGGGCGTTGACTTTACGGCGCTGCAGGCGGCGGGCGCCCTGCACATCGTCTGGACACCGGCATCGGCAGGGCTTATCGACCGGGTGTGCTACGACCTGCTTGACAGGGTAGAGCGGCTGCAGATTAAGCGCGTCTTCATCGACAGTCTCAATGCCCTGAGCCGGGCGGCCACCGATCAGCGTCGGGCGCCGGATGTTCTCGAAACCGTGCTTGGCGAGCTTCGCGCGCGCGGCGTCACGGTAATGGCTTCCTGGGAAGCGCATCGGTTGTTCGACGATCAAACGAGCGTCCCGGCGCCTGACGTCTCCGGCGTGGTCGATAACCTGCTGCTCGTCCAGTTCGTTCAGCATCGGAGTGAACTTCAACGCCAGGTTTCTATTCTGAAGATCAGAGACAACGCCTACGATCCCTCGCCACTTGAAGTCGTGATGAGCAACGCTGGAATCACCATGAAGAAGGTCTGAGATATGCGATTCGCAACGTGGGGATGGCCAGAACGATTGAGTTGCCTGACCAGGTGCCTGACCCTCGCGACATCGTGGGCGCGCCGGGAAATGGCCCTCTGATGCCAACCATTCTGATCATCGACGATGAATACCTGATTGCCGATATCCTTAGCTTCGCGCTGGAGGACGAGGGCTTTCAGACCGTGGTGGCCGGAAGCGGGCGCAAGGCACTGGAGATTCTTGATCGCGAGCGGCCCGACTTGATCATCACCGATTTCATGATGCCCGGCATGACCGGTCTGGAACTTGCCGAGACGATCAAGTCTCGGGATGTGCACATGTCGACGCCCATCATGCTCATGAGTGGCGCGCAGGCCTACATGGGCGCCGAGCGGCCAGACCTGTTTGATGAGGTGGTTGAAAAGCCCTTTGATATCGACCAGGTCATCGGCAAGATTCACGCCCTGTTCCAAGCCCGCCACTAAGCCGCCTGTAAGGTTCTCGCGGTCCATCGTTATTGCCGTTGAACGAATCGATTGAGCCCAGGGTCGATACTGATAACGCTTATTGAGATGGGCAGTGCAATGAATACCTGGTACAGCAAATCGTTGGGTGAAGGCACCGTCGTCTACCGCCGCTTACGTGTGTTGAACGAACTTCGACATCAAGTTTGTCCTGACGCTTCCTGTCCCTATTCGCTTTACATGGACGCCGTCAGCGCGGAAACCATCGTGTTGTTTGATCCCGAGCAGATTGTGCTGGCCACCGCCTTTGGCGCACTACCGTGTGGGCAGCCCCATATCAATGGGGTTCGGTTGATCGATCTTGAATACCGTCCGCTCCCCGTTACATCCCAAAGTGCGCAACTGTTCAGCTCCCCACGCATCCATTCGCAACCCCGGTTCCACGCTGAATACCGCGCGTGACCCGTTGTGCCCTTGAATACTCAAGCTGATAACAGACGCGAGCCAGTTCCAGCGTGAGCGGCTCCGTTCGCTGTCAGTGCTGACCGCAGGAGAATCACCATGGCCGTGGCCGTTGTCAGACTGGAAGGTGAAGACATCCCCCTCGAACATCGGCAGTCGGGCGCAACCGCCGTCTTCCGTGTCAAAGATGATGAGGGCGCCGTACTGTTTTTTGAAGATGAAGTGGAAGCCGCCAAGTCGGCCGTTGAGCTAAGCAATGCCGAGCAATCCTGAATGAGCAGCGGTCTGACAGAGACTTGTGCTCAGTGATTTTTCAACAGGCTTAATATCGCATCGGCGAATTCTTGCGGTGCTTCCTGCGGCACATTGTGGCCCACTCTCGCTATCACCTGCCGCCGGACGGGCCCTGCAAAGCCACGTACCGCAGCACTGTCATCGCGTTTCGATGAGACGCCGTCGTCAGCTCCCGCCAGAATCACCGTCGGCACTGTGATCAGGGGTTTCTGCGCGAGCTTCTCCTGAATCGCCGCGCAGGCAGGATCGCCCGCCACCAGTCCATAGCGGTGTCGATAGGAATGCACGACCACGTCGACAAAGTCCGGGTTAGCAAATGACTGCGCACTTTCAGTGAACGTGGATTCTGCAAATTGCCACGTCGGCGACCATAATTTCCAAAGCAAGTGGCAGAACTCATCTCGATTGGCCGAAAGGCCGGCACGTCCGCGCTCACCGTGCAGGTAGTACTGATACCAGAGCCGTCGCTCTGTTTCGGGTGACGCAGGTGTGTTGGCTGCAGCGATGTCCTGAATGTTATAGCCCGGGTCGCAACTGACCAGCCCGGACACCCGTTCCGGCCACAGCGCAGCCACCACACACGCCGCGCGCCCGCCCCAGTCGTAACCGGCGAGAATGGCTTTCGGGATATTCAACGCATCCAGCAGTGCCAGCAGGTCGGCGCCCAATGCAGCCTGTTCGCCCGAGCGGGGCGTGGCTGAATCTATAAAACGGGTAGCGCCGTAGCCCCTCAGGTAAGGCACGATGCAGCGGCAGCCGGCCTGGACAAGCCGCGTCGACACTTCGTCGTACGCGTGAATGTCATAGGGAAATCCGTGGAGCAATACCACAACCGGCCCATCGCCTGGGCCCATGTCGCGGTATGAAACATTCAGCACGCCAGCAACTATATTCTTCACGGGAATACTCCGGCAGACAGCAGTAAGGGAGCCCTGACGAATGCCGGGCTGACGTGTGAGGAGCAGGGGTTAAAACGATCCAATTGCGCGATTGGCAATGGCAGACTAACAAGAGAGCAATGATCGAATCACCGATGCCGCGCGACGGGCGCGGGCATCGGGAGATCGGCAACGGAGCGAAGGTTAATCACCTGTCTCCCCCGTTCACACACCCATCAGGAAACCCAGGATTCGACAGTGTCGGAACCGTGTTCGGCTTTCCATTCTTTCAAGGTCTTGTGATTGCCGCCTTTGGTTTCTACGACTTCACCGGTGTGCGGGTTTTTGTAGACTTTAACGGCGCGGGCTTTGCGAGTGGTCTTCTCGGGGGCGGTGGCGTTCTTGCCCTGTTTGGATCCGGTAGGGTGATCCAGAATCGAAATAATATCTTTCAGGCTCTTATTGTATTCGCCGAGCAGCGTACGCAATTTGCCTTCGAATTCGATTTCCTGTTCCAGGCCTTTATCGCCTTTCATGGCCTCGAGGGCAGCGAGCTGATCGGCAAGGTGACGTTCGAGTTGGCGGTATTCAGCAAGTTTAGACATTGGAACTCCATGTTTCGGTTTGTTGATACTGACGTGCGGCGTTAGCACTGGCGAACATTGGAGCGCACGGTGGTGACTGGTGTGACCGTGGACACTGTAGTGCGAGTGGGTGCATGGATGCCAGTACTAACAGCAAACTTTTCTGACTTCTTTCCTCGCGTGACTGCAAAGCTGCCAGTTCATGTGGCGCAGGCGGATTTAAACCCTGCACGGTCGTCAGTTTTCGGCCAGGGCCGCAGGCTGCAACGCGGTATTCAATGCAGGCTTCATTGCCAGGCCGCCAAACGAGGTGGTCGGGTCTACATAACGCAGCGCCGATTTAATGTCTTTCCAGCCGACGTAATTCATCAGGCTTTTAATATCCCAGCCGTTACCGGACGCCCAAGTTGCAAATCCTCGGCGCATTGAGTGACTGCTGTAGAGGTCATCAGGCAACCCGGCGTCTTTAAAGATGCGCCGTAACATCGGCACCAGGCTGTGGGAATTGATGGCTTCCATGGACAGGTTGCCCCAACGATCGATTCGTCGAAACACCGGCCCGTGGGTCAGGCCGGCCACGGTAATCCAATTGATATAAGCATTGACCGGGCAGAGCGTCTTCAGCGCGGGGGTACGAAACGTGGTGCCCTCATGCTGGCGGTCGCCTTTGGTGTAAGGCAGATAAAAGCTGATGCCTTCGCCCGCCTGGGCCTGGGTGTTGCCGATGTCCAGCCTGGCCAGCTCATCGCCGCGGAACCCTCGCCAGAAGCCGATCAGCACCAGAGCGATAGACCGTCGATGACGCATCAATGTTTTGTGGTCGCCGCGTGCCCAGGCGGCATCGGCCTCGTTCTCCAGCCACGTCACCGCTTGCTCGAGATGACGCAATAGCAGCGGCGCCGCCTGTTTGGCTTGCGCCGGGTGGACGACGCGGATGCCTTTGAGCAGCTGCCGCACCGTTGGCGTTTTGGTCGGATCCGGAAACCCCTGAGTGACGTGCCACTGGGCCAGCGCCGCGAGACGCTGCTTCAGCGTACTGATCGCGTGTTTGTCGGCGTACTCCGCGAGGTAGCGCACGATGCCGTCGCCCGTCGTGGGCAGGTAACCGCCCCAGACCACTTCGAAGTGCTCGATCGCTGCCCGGTAGCTGCGGCGCGTGTTGGCGCGGGTGCCTGCTGACAGGTATCGATCTGCCTTTTCCATACATCCCTCGATCGGCGTGACACGGGCGCTTTACTGGCTTTGATCGCCGCTTACCCGGCTGAAAAGCGATAAAGCACTATTATCGGCTGCTGGCAGAAACATTTCCACACAACGTTTTAGCTGATATCGTGACCTGTAATAGCGTGTTACGTAACACGGTACGAAATCATAGGAGATGGCATGGCACGCGGTGGCATTAACAAGGCGGTAGTGGAGCGGGCCCGACAGGCCTTGCTGAGCAAGGGCGCTTACCCCAGCATCGACGCCGTGCGCGTGGAACTGGGCAACACCGGTTCAAAAACCACCATCGCCCGCTATCTAAAGGAGCTGGACGCCCAGGCGCCGGCCGAAGCGTCGTCGCGCGAGCGTATGGGTGAGGAGCTAAAAGCCCTGGTCGAAGGTTTGCTTGATCGGCTGACGGAAGAGGCCGAGGAGGTCGTCGCCCAGGCACAGGCGGACTTCGATCGTCAACGGATAGCCTGGGAAGCTCGACTGGAAGCCCTTGAGCTGGAGCTGAAATCAGCCCGGCACCAGTGCGAATCCCAGCATGCCGCGTTGACCGAACAGGGCGCCCAGCTGCAAACCACCCATTCTTCCTGGCAGTCGGAACTGACGCGAAACGCCGGTCTGAGCCAGCAGTGCCAAGACCTTCAACGGCGGGTGCAGGACAAACACCTGCAGATCCAGTCCCTCGAAGAAAAGCATGTGCACGCCCGCGCCGCGCTGGAGCATTACCGCGAGGCCATCAAGGAGCAACGCGAGCAGGATCAGCGTCGCCACGAAGCCCAGCTTCAGCAGATTCAGCTTGAACAGCGAAAACTTCAGGAGACACTGGTCATCAAACAGGATGAATCCACGCGCCTGAACCGCGATAACGAGCGCTTGCTCGGCGAAATGCGTCAGCAGGCCCGGGCGCTGGCCGATCAGCAAGACCAGACCCAGCGCTTCACCACAGAACTCCGAGAAGCGCAGATGGCCACCGCGAAAGCCGACGGCGCCCGTGAGCAGCTGCAGGAGCAGTTGGCGGCGATAAAAGCGGACAGTAAATCTCTGGCGAAAGCAGTGGCGCTGGCCAATGAGCATTTGGCGCACGCCAACCAGCAGATAGCGGTCTTGACCGAAGACAACGACAGCCTGCGTGCTCAAGTGCAGCTCATCATTGCCACACCGCCGCCGATACAAACGTAAGCGACCGACCGGTCTACAGCTTGCGGAAAGCCATGTCATATCAGCCCACCACGCCAGTCGATGCATCAGCCGTCACGTCCACCGGCCCTTCGACCGTGGCCCTGGCGCGGGGCTCGTTGTTCAAGTTCGTGTTTCTGCTGGCAGGCGTGTTTCTGCTGGCCGCTTACCTGTTGGCGTTCCTCGCCCATGACCTTGATCACACCGAGGAGATCGAGAGCGCTTTCTACACCGACAAGGCGGTGCGCTCGCTGCAAAAAACGCTGACGGTCACGGCCAGGGATTATGCGTTCTGGGGCGATGCCTACCGCTATCTGCATCTGAAAGTCGACCCCGACTGGGCGTTTGTTCGCCAGAACATCGGGCCTACGCTGTACAGCGATGGTGCTGATCTTCGTCGACGTGCTGGACGACGCCAAGCTGGCCGCTCTGGGCAAGGAATACGGCGTAGAGGGGTTGCATGTCGCAACGGCCGACGAGCGCGATCAGGTCTCGATCTTTCCGCTGGGCGAGGATGGTGCCGCTGGCGTCCTGCACTGGACGCCATCCAGACCGGGGCAGCGTTTGCTGACCCTCGGCCTGCCGCTGATTGGTCTGGCCGCCGTGCTGGTGTGCCTGATGACCTGGGCGATCCTGCGTCGGACCACCGCCGCCGCGCGCTCCCTTGATGACAGTTATGCGTCCCTGCAGAAAAGCGAAAGCGCACTCGCCACCAGTGAAGCGCGCTTTCGTGACGTGGTCGAAGCCAGCTCGGACTGGGTCTGGGAAATCGACAGCGAAGGGCGCTTCACTTACCTTTCCGACCGCTTCGAAATCGTGACCGGCCTGGACCGAGGGCAGTGGATCGGTGCCTTGATGGACGATCTGCTGCAGACCGAGCTCGGCCAGGTGTCCCAGTGGCTGGCGATCCCCAACCGTCGGCCCGACATCACCATTCAGTGCCGCTACCTGGAGACCTGCGGTCGCGAGCGTATCAGTCGTCTGTCGGCGCGTTCGATGGCGGCGGGCGGATTCCGTGGCACGGCCACCGATGTCACCGAAGAAGTGGAAGCCCGTCGACGCATCGAATTTCTCTCCCAGCACGACGCGCTGACCGGACTGCCCAATCGGGTCCGCTTGCAGGAGTTTCTGGACGGCAAGCTGAAAGCACTGCCAACCCTCGACCAGCCACTGGTGATGCTGAGCATCGACCTGGACCGCTTCAAGCCGGTCAATGACCTGCTCGGCCACGCCGCCGGCGACCGCGTGCTCAATGACGTGTCCAGTCGGCTGTCTGATTGCGTGCGCCATGGCGATCTGGTCGCGCGGGTGGGCGGCGAAGAATTCGTGCTGATCCTCAGCGACGCCCCGACCCAGGACGAAGTCGAGGCGTTGTGCCGCCGGCTGATCGAATCCATCGAACGCGCGGTGCAGATCGACGACCAGGAAATATTCGTCAGCGCCAGCATCGGCATCGCCATGGCACCCACCGATGCACGCGAGGCGGCCGAGCTGCTGCGCTACGCCGATATCGCGCTGTATGAGGCCAAGGCCAGCGGTCGCGGTACCTGGCGGTTTTATGCCGGCGACATGAACGCCAGAATCATCGAGCGCAGGCGTCTTGAGAGTGACCTGCGCTATGCGATCAAACACGACGAATTGCGTCTGCATTTCCAGCCACGCTTTCGCATTTCCGATGGCAAGATGGTCGGCGCCGAAGCGCTGGTGCGTTGGCAGCATCCGCAGCGCGGTCTGATTCCGCCGGACACCTTCATTCCCATCGCCGAAGAAAGCGGGCTGATCATCCCTCTCAGCGACTGGGTCATGACCCAGGCATGCAGTGAAGCCGTGCGTTGGCCGAAACATCTGTTCATTTCCATCAACCTGTCGCCTGCCGAGTTCAAGCGCGGCAACCTGCCGGCGCGCGTTCAGTTCGCCCTCAAGGCCACCGGGATCGAGCCCTCGCGGGTCGAACTGGAGATCACCGAAGGGGTGATGATCGAGGACGCCGTGGGGGCGCTCGATGTCATGCTGATGCTGAAGCAGTTGGGCGTGCGCATCGCCATGGATGACTTCGGCACCGGTTATTCGTCGTTGAGTTACCTGCGCACGTTCCCCTTCGACGGTCTGAAGATCGACCGCAGCTTTCTGACCCGCCTCAGCGAAAGCGAAGGCGACCGCTCTATCGTGCAGGCCATCGTCGGGCTGGGTCGGGCACTGTCACTCACGGTCACGGCTGAGGGCATTGAAACCGCGGAGGATCTGGAGTTGTTGAAGGCAGTGCAGTGCGAGGAAGGTCAGGGGTATTTTCTGAGTCATCCGCTGACCATGTCGGACTTCCACGCGCTGCTGGACGCGAGAAGTGCGGCAGCGGCGGATACAAACGTATAAAGTGCCCGCGCTGTCCCGGCAGCACCTCTTCCATCACACCCGCTGCCGCACACGGCCACCTTTCATTTCTGGAGCGTTCATGACTCACCCGCGCGCTGTTTTCACCGAAGGCTCGGTGGCCCGGCACGTGTTGGTGATGTCGAGCACCAGCGCGTTGAGCCTGCTGGCGGTGTTCCTGGTGGACATCTTCACCCTGCTGTACGTGTCGATGCTCCATGACCCGATGCTCCTCGCCGCGACAGGGGTGGCGAAGGTGCTGATCTTCCTCAATAGCGCGGTGTCCAGCGGGCTGATCATCGCCGCCGCCACGGTGTTGTCCGAGCGGATCGGCCATCGCGCCTCGAAGGCGTCTTCGCAGATGGTGACGCACTTGATGCTGATGGTGGTCGTCGCGTCAGGCGCTGCGGCGACGTTGCAACTGGCGCTATTGGTGCCGCTCACTCGCTGGCTCGGCGCGGACGCCAGCACCTACGAAGCCGCGCGGATTTTCATCTGGCTGACCCTGCCGTTCAGCGTGCTGCAGTCGGCCATGCAGATGGCGGCGCAAATCCTGCGAACTGCCGGCGACAGCCGCCGCGCCCTGTGCGTGGTGCTTTCGGGCGCGGCGACACTGGCCCTGGCCGATCCACTGTTCATTTTCGGTTTTGGCCTCGGGCTTGAGGGGGCGGGGATTTCCTATGCGCTGTCGGCGCTGGTGTCCCTGGGCCTGGGCATTTACTGGCTGCGGGCGCGGCTGGCGATGCCGTTTACCCTCCGCTGGCGACTGCTGCGCCTGCACACGCGCAAGGTCATGCAGGTCGGTTTGCCAGCGATGGTCGGCAATCTGGCGACGCCCGTGGGCCTGACCTATCTGGTCTCGTCGATCGGCGCCTATGGCACGTCGGCGCTGGCGGCCATGTCGGTGATGGACCGGGTCATGCAGTTCGCCTACTGCGTGTTCTTTTCCCTGCCCAGCGCCCTCGCGCCGGTGCTGGGGCAGAACATCGGCGCCCATCGCCACGCTCGCGTCGCCTCAGCCATCGTTTTCAGCCGCAGGCTGGTGATCGTCTATGGGCTGCTGGTCTGGGCGGTGCTGTTGCTGATGGCGAATCCGCTGGCGGACACCTATCAACTGGAAGGCACCGGTCGGGCGATCTTTCTTGCGTTCTGCCACGTCGGCGGCGGCCTGTGGGCGTTGATCGGGCTGGATTTCGTCGCCATCGCGATGTTCGTTACTCTGGGCCGGCCGTGGCTGGTGGCACTGTTCGCGTGGCTGCGGGCGACGCTGGGGACGGTGCCGTTCGTGCTCGGCGGGATTCACCTGTTCGGCGCGGCCGGCGCGTTCCCGGCCATGCTGACCGGTAACGCATTGATCGCCGTGACTTCGATTACAATCGCGTCCCTGACCGCCAGACGGTTTTTCCAGCGCCGGGGCGCCGCGCAGGCCGTGGCGTGAGCAGGCCGTTGCCGCGCTCGGTCGGGCTTTATCCGAATCAACGAGACAAGGTGTTATGACAGACGACGAATCAGGGAATGACTCGCCCGAGGTGGCCTCGCCGAAACGGCGGCGTGCGCCCAAGGGTGAAATGCGTCGCGCGGCCTTGCTCGATGCGGCGACGCTGATCTTCGCCCGCCATGGTTATTCCAGTGCGTCGATGAAGGACGTCGCGCAGCTCGCCGGCATCACCACCGTCGGCCTGCTGCATCATTTTCCGAACAAGGAAGCGTTGCTCAATGCACTGCTGGAGCGGCGGGATCAGCGGGTGGTGTCGCGGTTCAGTGAACTGACCATGGAGATGACGCTGGAAGGGTTCATCAAATTCGTGCGGATGAGCATGAGCTTCAGCGTCCAGGACACGGCCGAATGCCAGGCGGCGATGGTGCTCAACACGGAAAGCCTGTCAGAGGCCCATCCGGCCTTCGACTGGTACAAGACGCGCTTTCACATCACCCACGAACATGCGCGGGGGCATCTGCAGGCGTTGATCGAGGCAGGAGAGGTGCGGCCGGACATCGACGTGAAGGCGCTCGCTCAGGAGATCTTTTCAGTCATGGACGGTGTGCAGATCCAGTGGCTCAGGGCCCCGGAAGATGTCGACGTGATGGCCGTGTTCGAGGGCTATCTGCACCGTTTGAAAGCCGACCTTCAAGCTCGTCCCTGAGCTTGAAGTGACTGTTTGAACCCCGACCGGAACCCCGACCGGGTTACCCACTCAGTAGGTTTGCGAAGCGCTGACCTGCACTGCCTTGCGCAGTGGCAGCGGCAGCGGGTTGCTGTCGCGGGTGGTCAGGTGTTCCGGGAACAGCGTAATCAAGGTGCGATCCAGCGGCAGATCTTCGGAGTCAGGCCCTACGAGGATCTTGAACTTGCCGGCGTCCACATCCCAGCTGTCGGTCTTCTCGACGTAGTACGCCAGGGAGCGCGAATCGATCGGGATGCTTACCGTCTTGCTTTCACCCGGTTGCAGGTAAACCTTGGTGAAGCCCTTCAGTTCTTTTTCAGGACGGTCGACCGCCGGGTTGTTCGGGTGGACGTACAGCTGGGCCACTTCAAAGCCGGACTTGTCACCGGTGTTGGTCACTTTGAAGGTGACATCGACCGTGCTGCCCGGCGCCATGACGTTGGTCGACAGCTTCAGGTCGCTGTAACCGAACGTGGTGTAGGACAGGCCGTAGCCGAACGGGTAGAGCGGCTTGGCGTGCTTCTTGTCATAACCGCGATAACCCATGTATAGGCCTTCGCTGTAGGTCATTTCGGTCAGCGCATTGTCGCCTCGGTAGGCGGCCGGATCCGGGTATGACGCGTAGCTCGGGTTGTCCTCGATCTTCTTGTCGATGGTGATCGGCAGCTTGCCCGACGGGTTGACCTTGCCGAACAGAATCTCGGCCAGGGCCTGGCCGCCTTGCTGACCCGGGAACCAGGCTTGCAGCGATGCACCGACCTTGTTCGCCCACGGCTGCATGTCCATCGAACCGCCGCCGTGCATGACCACGATGGTGTTGGGGTTGGCTTTGGTGACGAAGCTGATCAGCTCTGCCTGCTGGTCAGGCAGCTCGAAACCGTGGTCGGAACCTTCGCCTTCGTGCTCGTAATTGGAACCTGTTGCGATGACGACCGCGTCGTACTTCGACAGGTCC
Organism: Pseudomonas sp. W2-17; assembly: GCF_041060445.1. Lineage (NCBI taxonomy): Bacteria > Pseudomonadati > Pseudomonadota > Gammaproteobacteria > Pseudomonadales > Pseudomonadaceae > Pseudomonas > Pseudomonas sp. W2-17. Next base: position 18,461 of record NZ_JAUFNS010000008.1, read on the forward strand.
TTCGGTGGACGCAGCGCGGCCCAGCTCATCTGCACGCCGGTCACGCCACCCAGTGCCGGGATGAAGTTGCCCTGAATGCGTTGGTACTCAAGCTTCACCGAGTACGACTTGCCAGCCACCAGTGCAGCGGTTTTACCCGAAGTCGTCAACGCGTTAACCACGTCGGCAGAGTACGGCGCACCGTCGCTTTGCAGGACCAGCTCATCATTGACCCAGAGTTTGTACGGGCCGTCTGCACGAACCTTGAACACCTGGGCGCCGGAAACGGTCGGCTTGATGGTGGCCGTGTAACGCGCCGAAAACGCGCCCGGGTTCGGGCTGAAACCGGATACCGCAGTGGTGCCGGCGTTGGTTTCGTTGGTGCCGGTGGTCCAGTTGAGGTTCACGCCAGGTTCGACGCGGGTCACGGCCGGACTGCCGGAGAAGCTGGTGTTGGCGAAGTATTCCGCCTTCACGCCGGCATTGTTGACGTTATTGCTGCCAACCGCAGGCTGAAACCAGGCCGAGGCTTTAGGGTTCAGGCTCAGCTCGGACAGGTAGGTGACGTTGGCGCTGCTGGACGCCAGTTGCTGCAGGCCGCTCAGTTCCGTGACATAGCTGTTGGGCGGCGAGTTCGCGGTGCCGAACGGCGATGCCGGTGCTTGATACGCCCAGTCACCGATGACCGCGATTTTCGCGTCGCGCGCCAGCGGCAGCAGCGGTTTGCCAGCGGAGGTTTTTTCGTTGCGCAGCAGCACGATCGACTCACGCGCCGTGTTCAGCGATGCGCGCTGGCCGTACTCGGGGTGGTCCAGGGTCTTGGCGGTGTTGAGGTTTTCCTGGAAGTCATAGCTGACGATGGCGCGCAGGTTGCGTTTGACCTTGTCGTCGATGACGTTCTGGCTCAGCTGGCCGCTCCACACGTACGGCATCAGGTTGGCTTCGGTGAATTGCAGGCCCGACGGCATGTCGATGTCGGTGCCGGCCCAGGCGCCTTTGAACGCGTCATGGATCGCGTTGAAGTCACTGATCACGGTGCCCTGATAACCCCATTCACCCTTGAGCACGTCGGTGATCAGGTGATGGTTTTCACAGGCGTAATCGCCGTTGATCTTGTTGAAACCACACATGATCGACGCGACGTTGGCGTTCTTCACCATCGACTCGAAGCCCGGCAGGTACAGCTCGCGCAGGGTGCGCTCGTCGACCACCACGTTGACGGCCTGACGGTTGGCTTCCTGTTCGTTGGCCAGGTAGTGCTTGCCGCTCGCCTGAATACCCTGAGCCTGAATGCCGTTGACCACGGCCGGCGCCAGTACGGCGCCGATGAACGGGTCTTCACCGCTGGCGTATTCCGCCGAGCGCCCGTTGTACGGCGTGCGGTACAGGTTGACGCCGGGGGAGAGCATTTGCTGACCGCCGGAAATCCGCGTCTCGTAGGCGATCGCCAGGCCGAATTCCTTGGCGCGGTTGATGCTCCAGGTCGCCGCGAGGGCGGACTGCGACGGGTACTGCGCGCCAAAGGTGGCGTTGTTGACGTGCACGCCCATGGAGGAGTCATAGGCGACGGTGCCTTTGATGCCCCATTTGAGCAAAGACGGGATCATGTGGCCGTCGTTCACGCGAGTGAAGTTGATCTTCTCGGACTGATTCATGTTGTCGAGGATCGAACTGACCCGGGCTTCCACGGCGTTGCCAGTGGCGGGCGTGACCGCCGCCAGTGCCAGGTTGGCTTGCAGTACGCCAAGGGACAACAGGCTCAAGGCCAGGGTGTGTTTGAAGGCTGACATCGGGAATGCGCTCACTGGTCGCTGACGGTGGCCGGACGGCGGGGTGCGTGGGTCGGTCATGGCTTCTGCACCAGAACCGGCGCGTCACCGGTGTCGACCGGCGCATCGAGCATGGCGGAAGAGGTTTGGGTGGTCGGAACGGCCACTTTGTCGACGCCGGACAACTGGTCGCGCTGTGTCTCAACATTCACGCGAAGTGTTTCTGCCGGGTTCGTCGTTTGAGTGGTCGCGGAGTCCGCCGCAACAGCAGCAAAACTGCAGGCGCCGAAAAGCACGACGCTGCAAACAGACAGCATGGGTCTATTCATCGATTGTTTCTCGATTGATGGGGTGTGGAAATTAAATGAACGCGCAAACCCGCCCCGTGAGAACAGGACGAACGTTAAGTCTGCGGAATCTACTGATTAGTTCAGGGTTTGCAAGATTATTTTTTAATTAGACGAGCGGTGATTGAAAAGGCACGTCAACAGGGCTTTGAATTGCTCGGCGACGCTGGTCGTCAGACACTGAATAGCGTTTAACAGCAATAAATCGCCTTATATAGCATTTTCGTCTAATTAAGTCTCCAACTATACAGGTGAAAGCGAGATATTATTGCGATACTGAAAACCTAATTGCTATTAGGTTTAGCTTGCTGGTAAGCTCTCTCTGCACTGAGTAATCCTCGATAATCAGGCGACTGCATAGCTACCTTAGTTGCCGATACATACTCGATGGCTTTGGCGGTTTGTTGCACTTCATTAATTAGTTAACAAGTTGCTCGCAACGCCCAGGTTTTAAGTTGACACCCTATCAAGCCGCTGCAGGAATACTGCACGGCGCGATAACGCGTGCGCGTAATTAAAAGAGCGGGGCATTGATTCGTTAATGGGGACTCCACGCGCTGTTTTGTGTATGTGCATTCACCGACGATTGTGGTCAGCAGATGCAGCCGCTCAACGGCGCCAGCGCCCCACAAGCCGTGCGCTAGACGCTCGCGCAGCTGTAACAAAGTTTTCCGGGGTGCGCGGTGTGGGCGCTAATATGGGCGGGAACGCTTGAGAACGGGCGGCTCGGACCTTCCGTTTTCGCCCACTTCCCACACGGAGCCATCACCGGCCCCAATACGGAAAACCAACGATGATCTTGAGAGTGACTGGGGTGGTGATGGCGATCTTCGCCATTGCCCTGTTGTACATGGGTGCGCAACTGGTGGCCGCCGGCGGCTCGGCGGCGTACTCGATTATCGCCCTCGCGGTATTGGCCTCGGCGGTGCTGCTGATCCTGAAAAGGAAAGCGGCGCTGACGGTGTATGCGCTGCTGATGTGGGGGATTCTGATCTGGATCGTCTACGAGGTCGGCTTCGACAAATGGCAGTGGATCCCGCGCGGCGATCTGTTCGCGCTGCTGGGTCTGTGGCTGGCGCTGCCGTGGGTGGTGCGTCCGCTGTACAAGGCGCAGAACCCGGGTGACACGCGGCGCTTCCACCCGTTTCTGGGCGGCACCGTGGGCGTGATGATCCTGATCGTGCTGGCGGTGATGTTCTACGACCCGAACCCGGTGGCCGGCAAGATCGACACCCCGCAGACGACGCGCAGCACGGGCGAAGCCGCTAACGACTGGGTCGCCTACGGCGGCACGAACAACGGTCAGCGTTTCTCCAGCCTTGACCAGATCAACGCCGGCAACGTGAAGAAGCTGTCCGTGGCGTGGGAATACCACACCGGCGATCTGCGCGATGCCGCCAAAGACGCCGGCGAGTACACCTTCGAAGCCACGCCGCTGAAGGTCAATAACCGTGTATACGTCTGCACCGCACACAACGAAGTGCACGCGCTGAACCCTGAAACCGGCAAGCTGGACTGGAAGTGGGAACCGGAGAAAAACCGCTCCTACCTGCAGCAGCATCAGACCTGCCGCGGGGTCAGTTACTACGCGCCGGCCGCAACGGCTGCGGTCGGTGCCTCGCCGAGCCAGTGCGCCAAACGCATCCTCACCGCCACGACTGACGCGAAGCTCGTTGCGCTGGACGCCGACACCGGCAAGCTGTGCAACGATTTCGGCAACAACGGCGTGGTTGACCTCAGTGCCAACATGGGCGAAATCCGTCCCCACGCGTTGATGCAGACGGCCGCACCGCTGATCGCGGGTGATCGGGTCATCGTCGGCGGTTCGGTGATGGACAACGGTTACAACGACGGCAACCCGTCAGGGGTGATCCGCGCCTACAACGCCGTGACCGGCGAACTGGTGTGGAATTTCGACCCGGCCAATCCGGCCATGACCCAGCCCATCGCGGCCGACCAGAACTACCCGCAGGACACACCCGTGGCGTGGGGTACCTTGAGCGCCGACATGAAAAACGGCCTGGTGTTTGTGCCGTTCGGCAACGCCTCGCCCGATGAGCTGGGCATCAACCGCGACCCGAACAGCAACACGGAAAAATTCCGCGACACCCTGGTGGCACTGGACCTGAACACCGGTGCGTTCAAGTGGAAATTCCAGTCCTCGAACAACGACCTCTGGGACCGTGATAACCCGTCGCAGCCGACCCTGATGGACGTGGGCAAAGAGGGCAGCAAGCAACCAGCGTTGATCCTGCCGACCAAAGTGGGCAACATCTTTGTGCTGAACCGGCTGACCGGCGAACCGATTGTCCCGGTTGATCAGGTCAAGGTGTCGACCCAGGGTGGTGTGCCGGGCGAGCATTTTGCGCCGACGCAGCCGGTGTCGAAGATCAACTTCATCCCGGAACCGCTGAGCGAGAAATCGATGTGGGGCCTGACGCCGTTTGATCAGATGTCCTGCCGCACGACCTACAACAGGCTGCGCTACGACGGCAATCCGTGGACGCCGAGCACCGAGCAGGGATCCCTGATCTTCCCGGGCAACATCGGGGCGTTCAACTGGGGCTCGGTGGCGGTCGATCCTGATCGGCAGATTCTGATCGCCGCGCCGGTGCGTCTGGCCTACACCTATCACCTGATCAAGCGCACCCCGGAAACCGCCGAGAAACGGCTGTTCACCCAGGACGGCACGCCGTACTGGAACGAGAACTTCAACGGCGACTACGCGATTCGCATCAAACAGTTCGCCTCGGCGCTGGGCGTGCCGTGCATCGCGCCACCGTGGGGCCGCATGGTGGGCGTTGACCTGACCACCGGCAAAACCGAGTGGATGCGCCGCACCGGCACCACGCAGAACCTCAAGACCACGTTCCTGCCGGGCCGCTTCCCGATCGGCTTCCCGATGGGCATGGTTGCCCACGGCGGTCCGCTGGTGACGGCGGGCGGCGTGGTGTTCCATGGCGCCACGGCGGACAACTTCATCCGCGCGTACGACATCAACACCGGTGCCGTGCTCTGGGAGAAGGAGCTGCCAGCCGGCGGTCAGGCGACGCCTTCGACCTACCTGGGCAGCGACGGCAAGCAGTACGTCGTCATCTCGGCCGGCGGGCACGGCTCGCTCGGCACCACGTTGGGCGACAGCGTGATTGCGTTCCGTCTCGATTGATTTGACTGATGTGTGAGAAAGGCCGTGACGCCGTTGTGCGTCACGGCCTTTTTTGTGAAGTCGCAACCTCCGGGTGTTCCGAGCAACTTAGCACTGCCTCGGCTTTAGTCGCTCTGACACCACACATTCGCACAGAAAATACGACACCTGTGGGAGTGACCGGGGTGGCGCTCCACCTTGCTCACGAAGACGCCAGTGCGGTCAGCCAATTTCTTCAGGGAACGACGGTAAGCCTTCGCGAGCAAGCTCGCTCCCACAGGTCGTGCACATTCACCGGAAGATCGGCAAGTGTCGGGATTTTTTCAAGCAGCGCCACCCACCCCCTTCAACCCTAAAACACAATATCCCGGTAGAACGCTTTCAGCGTATCAACGAACTCTTCGGACAATTTCGTCCGCACCTGGGCCGGGGCCCACATGACGTAGGTGGGGAAGAGGATCTGCGGCACGAACGGGCGGATGACGATGTCGCGGTGGCGATAATCCCGGGCCACCAGCGGGTGGGCGAGGGTAATGCCCATGCCCAAGGCCACCATCTCGCAATTGATCGCGCTGTACTGCGCCTCCACGGTCATGACCCGCTCCACGCCCGCCTGCTCGAACAGGCCGTCGACCAGTGCGCGGGTGCCGTCACCGTGGCACAGCGAGACAAAGGTCTCTCCCTCCAGGTCGGTGAAGGTGATCTCTTTCTGGCTCGCCAATGGATGAGCCGCCGGCAACACGCACACCGCCGCCACTTCGCTGAGCAGCTCGATCTGCTGACTGTCCACATCGCCGGGGTGCACCACGATCCCCACATCGCAGAACTGCGACTTCACCCATTGTTCGACGGTGGGCGAAGAGTTCACGTGCAACGACACGGTCAACTCCGGTCGCGACTCGGTAAACGCCTTCAGCACCCGGGGAATCATGCTCAGCCCGGTCGACGGCACCGCCGCCACCCGCAAGCGCCCCGTGCCGAGATTGCGGATGTTCTTCGCCGACAGCTTGAGGCTGTCCAGCCCGACGTAGGCGCGCTCGACCTCTTGAAACAACGCCTGACCCTCCTGGGTCGGAATCAGCCTGACACCCGCCCGCTTGAACAGGGTCAGCCCTGTGCTCAGTTCCAGCTGGGCGATCAGCCGACTGATGTTGGGTTGCGAGGTAAACAGCACCTCCGCCGCCGCGGTCATGGAACCCAGGCGCATGACGCTGCGGAAGGCTTCGATCTGTCTCAGGTTCATGTCGCGCTCCATATCAAATATGAATAACTAAGCCTTATATCCGTATTTGACCATATGGACACCCCGTCGCAATACTCGAACCAGCCACCCATAGCGCACATGAAGATGCGCCACCCCGCGATGGATTCGCCGGGAGCATGCACGCTGCATGCACGGCTTCGGTTCACGCCGAAGCGACTGACGCATTGTTCGATCTGCCCCACGCACTTCGGAGATAGTCTGTGAATAGCCTTGACCTTCCCTCAGCAGCACGACCGTTTCGTCCCTTCCATCGCAGTGCCGTGGCCCTTGCCCTGACGCTCGCAGCAATGGGTAGCACGCCGGCCTTCGCCGAGACCACGCTGTACGTGGCCGGGGTCGGCGGCTCCACCGAGCAGATGTACAAGAACCGCGTTATTCCGGCCTTCGAAAAACAGCACAACGTCAAGGTCGTGTACGTCGCCGGCAACTCCACGGAAACCCTCGCCAAACTGCAGGCGCAGAAAGGCCGTCAGCAGATCAACGTCGCGATGATGGACGACGGCCCGATGTACCAGGCGTTGCAGATGGGCCTCTGCGAAAAGCTCAGCGACGCGCCGATCTACAAGGACCTGTATCCGCTGGCCCGGCTGAGCCCTGAAGCCACGGGGATTGGCGTGGTGGCCACCGGCATCGGCTACAACGAGGAGGCCTTCAAGAAACGCGGCTGGGCGGCACCGGATTCCTGGGAAAACCTCACCGACCCGCGTTTCAAGCAACTGCTCGGCATGCCGCCGGTGACCAATACCTACGGCCTGCACACGCTGGTGGAAATGGCCCGGCTGAGGGGCGGCGGCGAAAAAAACATCGACCCCGGCTTCAAGGCGCTCAAGGACGAAATCGGCCCCAACGTGCTGGCCTGGGTCTCGGCTCCGGGCGAGATGGACGGCATGATGCAGAACGGCGACATCGTCATGGCGGTGTACGGCAGCGGTCGGGCCGTGGCGTTGCAGGGCACCGGCTTTCCGCTCAAATTCATCTACCCGAAGGAAGGCGGCATCGCCTTGCAGGTCGCCGCGTGCAGCGTGACCCCCAACGCGCAATCCGAACTGGCCCAGGCGTTCATTCAGTACGTGCTGTCACCTGAAGTGCAGGAGATTCAGGCGCGGGAGAATGGTTTTGCGCCGGTGAACCAGACCGTCAAGCTGCCGGACGACGTCGCCGCGCGCATGCCGTACGGGCCGGAGAAGGTCAACGCGCTGATCAAGGTCGATTGGGAAACCATCAATCAGCAGCGCAGCGAGTGGACCACGCGCTGGAACCGCACCGTCGAGCGATAGCGGTCGATCCACCGATCCCTTTCGCTGATCGACAGTCGCTGATCGGCTTACAAGCCGATCTTCCCGAGCACCCTTCTGGAGACGCAGGTCCGCCTGCGTGGCACGCCCATGGCATTTCTCACCCTCGAAGGCATCGTCAAGACCTACGGCACGTTCAGGGCCATTGACGGTTTGAACCTGGAAGTCCGGCACGGCGAGTTCATCGCCTTGCTCGGCCCGTCCGGGTGCGGCAAGACCACCACGCTGCAGTCCATCGCAGGCTTCGTGCAGCCCACGGAGGGCCGGATCGTCCTCGACGGCCGCGACATCACCGACGTGCGCCCGGAGCAGCGCGGGCTGGGCATCGTCTTTCAGAGCTATGCGCTGTTTCCGCACATGACCGTGGCGCAGAACATCAGCTTCGGTCTGGAAATGCGCGGCGTGCCCAGGGCCGAGCGCGGCAAGCGCGTCGACGAGGCGCTGGATCTGGTGCGCCTCGCGGGCCTCGGTGAGCGTTACCCGAAAGCCCTGTCGGGAGGGCAGCGCCAGCGTGTGGCGATTGCCCGCGCACTGGCGATCCGTCCGAACCTGTTGCTGCTTGATGAACCCATGTCCAACCTCGACGCCAAGCTGCGCGAGGAGATGCACATCGAACTGCGGGCGATTCAGCGCGAGCTGGGCATCACCACCATTCTGGTGACCCACGATCAGGTCGAAGCGATGACCATGAGCGACCGCATCGCGGTGATGCAAAAGGGCCGCATCGTGCAGATCGACACGCCCTTCGAAGCCTATGAGCGGCCGCATTCGCCCTTCGCGTCGGCGTTCCTCGGCAAGACCAACGCTTTCGCCGGCGCGGTACAACTGCGCAACGATCGTTGCTGCCACGTGCAGGTCCACGACACGCTGATGCACGTGCCCCACGAAGACCGCGCGCTGGGCAATGACGTCAACGTCTACATTCGCCCGGAGAAAATCCGTCTGGTGGCGGTGGGCAGCGGGCGGTTTTCCGGGCGCGTCAGGCTGCGGGTGTTTCTTGGCAATCTGTGGCTGATGGCGGTGGAAAGTCGCCTGGGGCTGGTGCACATGACCCTGCCAAACCTCGGCACACCGCCGCCGGAGGAGGGCAGCGAAGTCGGGCTGGACTGGTCGGATGACGACCTGCGTCTGCTGGACCGGGAGGTCGCCCATGGCCAGGTATGACGCCGAACGGGTAGGCGTGGCGCCGTGGCTGCTGAGCGGGCCGGCATTGCTGGTGTTCATCGCGCTGTTGCTGGCGCCCTTGCTGCTGACCGCCGTGCTGTCGTTGAACCTGTTCAGCGACACCGACGGCGTGGTGCCGAGCTACAGCCTTGGCAATTACCTGGAGGTGTTCAAGGACGATTACTTCCACGAGATCTTCCTGCGCACCGGCGGCATGGCCCTGACGGTCACGGTGCTGTGCGTGCTGCTGGGCATTCCGGAAACCATCATCATTGCGCGCATGGCGCCGCGCTGGCGTTCGCTGTTCCTGCTGGTGGTGTTGGGACCGCTGCTGATTTCCGTGGTGGTGCGGACCCTGGGCTGGGCGATTCTGCTGGGCAACAACGGGCTGATCAATGATGCCCTGCAAGCCCTGGGCATCACTGACCAGCCGGTGAAAATGCTGTTTACCCAGGTCGGCGTGGTCATCGCCCTGACCCACGTGCTGGTGCCGTTCATGGTCATTGCGGTCTGGGCGACCCTGCAACGGCTGGACCTTCAAGTGGAGTGGGCGGGCCTGTCCCTCGGGGCCTCGCGGCTGACGGTGTTCCGCCGGATCATCCTGCCGCAGATCATGCCCGGCGTGCTGTCCGGCTCGATCATCGTCTTCGCCCTGGCCGCGTCGGCCTTTGCCACCCCGGCAATCATCGGCGGCCGGCGCCTGAAAGTGGTGGCGACGGCGGCGTACGACGAGTTCCTCGGCACCCTCAACTGGCCCCTCGGCGCGGCCATCGCGATGCTTTTGCTGCTGGCGAATCTGATCATCATTCTGGGTTGCAGCAAACTGGCCGAGCGCCGGTTCAAGCAAGTCTTCGAGTAGCCGACCATGCACAAGAACGGATTTTTTTCGCTGCTGTTCCATGCCCTGTTCGTCACCTTCATCATCGCGCCGCTGGTGGTGGTGATGGCGATGGCGTTCACCAGCAAGGGCTACCTGTCGCTGCCCACCGAAGGCCTGTCGCTGCGCTGGTTTCGGGCGCTGGCGGACAACCAGGACATGCTCGACGCCTTCGCGCTGTCGATCAAGCTGGGCCTGGCGTCGGCGACCATTGCCGCGTTGCTGGCAATCCCGGCGGCATTGGCCATCAGCCGTTATGACTTTCCCGGCCGGGGCGCGGTGACCGGGTTTCTGCTGTCGCCGCTGATGATTCCCTCGGTGGTGCTGGGCATCGCGTTCCTGCGCTTCTTTTCCCTGGCGCAGATCGGCGGCTCGTTCTGGGCGCTGACACTGACCCACGTGATTGTCGTCCTGCCTTACGCGTTGCGCCTGACCCTGGCCTCAACCATCGGCCTTGAGCGGGACATCGAGCACGCCGCGCTGTCTCTGGGCGCCAGTCGCTGGACAGCGTTCTACCGGGTGGTGCTGCCGCGGATCCGCACCGGCGTGGTCGGCGGCTGGATGCTCGCGTTCATCCAGAGCTTCGACGAACTGACCATGACCGTGTTCGTCGCCACCCCCGGTACCACGACGCTGCCGGTGGCGATGTACAACCAGATTTCCCAGACCATCGACCCGTTGATCACGGCGGTGTCGACGGTGCTGATCGTCGGCACCTTGCTGCTGATGCTGATATTGGACCGAATGGTCGGATTGGACCGGGTCTTGATTGGAGAAGGCAAATGAGCCAAGCCACACAGAGCGTCATTCACTCGGACGTGATCGTCATCGGCGGCGGGCTGGTGGGGACGGCAGTCGCTTACGGCTTGGCCCGCAGCGGCGCCGACACCGTGGTGCTGGACCAGGGCGATGATGCGTTTCGCGCCTCACGGGGCAATTTCGGGCTGGTCTGGGTCCAGGGCAAAGGCCACGATTTACCGGACTATTCGCGCTGGACGCGTTCTTCGGCGAGCCGCTGGCCGGACTTCGCCCGGGCGCTGATGGCCGACAGCGGGGTGGACGTGCAGCTCCGGCAGCCGGGCGGTTTCCATATGTGCTTCAGCGACGAGGAGCTGATCGAGCGGCAATCGCGCCTGCAAACCCTGCAGGACGCCCTCGGCGACTACCCCTTTCAGATGCTCGACGCCGCCGACCTCAAGGCGCGCTTGCCCTTGATCGGCCCGTCCGTGGTGGGCGCCAGTTACACGCCCCAGGACGGCCACGTGAATCCTCTGAAATTGCTGCGCGCGCTGCACACCTCGGCCCAGGCCAAAGGCGCGCGGTTTTACGGCGGCATTCAGGTGGATCGCATCGACGGTGCAACCGGTGAGTTTTGCGTCACCGCCGGCGCTCAACGCTTCATCGCGCCTCGGGTGGTGCTGGCGGCCGGGCTGGGCAATCCGGGTCTGGCCCGCCAAGTGGGCCTGCATGCGCCAGTGGCGCCGAACCGCGGCCAGGTGCTGGTCAGCGAGCGGGTCCGGCCTTTTCTCGACCACCCGACCATCAACGTGCGGCAGACCGACGAAGGCACCGTGCAGTTGGGCGACTCGATGGAGGAGGTGGGTTTCGACGACAACACGTCAACCCACGTGCTCGAAGCCATTGCCCGACGCGGTGTCGCGACTTTTCCATTGCTGCGTGAAGTGCGGCTGATTCGTGCCTGGGCGGCGCTGCGCGTCATGAGCCCCGACGGTTTTCCCATTTATCAGCAATCGGCCAGCCATCCGGGCGCGTTCGTGGTGACCTGCCACAGCGGCGTGACCCTGGCCGCCGCCCATGCCCTGCGCATCGCGCCGTGGGTGATGGGCGGCGCCATGCCTGACGAGCTCGGCGTATTTGCCGGCGAGCGTTTCCTGACTGACAAGGTGTTTTCCCATGCGCACTGATCCGCTGTTTCAACCGGTCATGAGTGAAGTCAGGTCGACGCGGACTGTCTGCCTCAGCTTCAACGATCAAACCCTCGCGGTGCCGGCGGGCATCAGTGTCGCGGCGGCCTTGCTGATGTCCGGCATCAACCGCTTCCGCGCGACACCGGTGAGCGAATCGCCCCGGGCGCCGTATTGCATGATGGGCGTGTGCTTCGAGTGCCTGGTGGACATTAACGGCGTGCCCAACCGCCAGAGCTGCCTGATCGAAGTGGCGGAGGGCATGCGCATCCGCTCCCAGGAAGGCGCGCGGGACCTGATTTTCCAACCCGGCGATGTGCAGAACGCCGATGGGCAAACCGCCAATGTCCAGACCGTCGAGGTGCAGTCATGAATGATCTTTTTGGCGGTGTCGTGGACGCGGTGGACGTGGTCGTCGTAGGCGCAGGTGCCGCCGGCATGGCAGGCGCGGTGGCCCTGGCCGGGTTCGGTTTGCAGGTGGTGTTGCTCGACGAGCAGGGCAGTCCGGGCGGGCAGATTTATCGCGGCATTACCCTCGCGCCCCTGTCGCGAAGGGATCTTCTCGGCGCGGATTACGCCCACGGCAACGTACTGGCCCAGGCTCTGGCGTCGTCATCGGTGCGTTATGAAAAAGGCGCGGCAGTCTGGCAGGTGACCCGGGATCATCAGGTCAGCTACCTGCGCGACGGACGCTTGCACACGCTTCAGGCCAAGGCCGTGTTGCTCGCCACCGGCGCCATGGAACGGCCGTTTCCCATTCCGGGCTGGACATTGCCGGGCGTCATGAGCGCGGGCGCCGCACAGATTCTGCTGAAGAGTGCCGGTCTCGCGCCGTCCGAACCGGTGGTGCTGGCCGGCTGCGGCCCGCTGCTGTACCTGCTCGGCTGGCAATACCTGCGCGCGGGCGTGCCGATCAAGGCCTTGGTCGACACCACGCGGCCGGAAGACTACTGGCGGGCGCGGCGTCATCTGTTCGCGGCGATGCGCGCCTGGCCGTACCTGCGCAAGGGCCTGGAGTTAATGCGCAGCCTGCGCAGCGCACGCATCCCGCACCACACCGGCGCCGCGCAATTGGCGATCGAGGGTGACGAAGCCGCCACGGCGTTGACCTTCACCGTGGACGGCAAGGCTCAGCGGATCGACGCGCGCTGCGTGCTGTTGCATCAAGGCGTGGTGCCGAACATTCAATTCAGCCAGTCGCTGCGCGCACGTCATGTCTGGGACGCCGAGCAGTTGTGCTTCAGCCCGGTGATCGATCCTTGGGGTGAGCTGGACGTGCCGGGGATGTTTGTCGCCGGTGACGGTGCCGGCATCGGCGGTGCCCAGGCTGCGGCGCTGCAGGGCGAGTTGGCGGCGCTGAGCATTGCGCAACGGCTGGGCACGTTCGATGCCGGTCAGCGTGATGAACGGGCAGCGCCGCTGCGTGAACAGCTGGCGTTGAACCTGCGCATTCGGCCGTTTCTCGATGCGCTCTATCAGCCGAAGGAAGCGAACCGCATTCCCGCCGATGAAGTCATCGTCTGCCGTTGCGAGGAAGTGACGGCGGGGGACCTGCGCAAGTTCGTCGCGCTGGGCTGCGCCGGACCCAATCAGGCCAAATCCTTCGGCCGCTGTGGCATGGGGCCGTGTCAGGGCCGGATGTGCGGGCTGACCGTCACAGAGGTGATCGCCAAGGCGCGCGGTGTGTCGGCGTCAGAAGTCGGTTACTACCGCATTCGCCCGCCGATCAAGCCCATCACCCTTGGAGAGCTGGCCGGTGAGTGAGGCGCGGGCAAGGCACAGCGATGTGCTGGTGATCGGCGGCGGCATTCACGGTCTGAGCACTGCGTTGCACCTGGCTCAGCGCGGCGTTGAGGTCACAGTGCTGGAGGCTGATTACTGCGGTCGGCATGCGTCCGGGGTCAACGCCGGCGGGGTGCGTACCCTCGGCCGTCACGAGGCGGAAATTCCCCTGGCGCTGTCGTCCCGCGCCCTTTGGCACGACCTTTCGCAGACACTCGGCGATGACGGCGGCTTCGTGCCCAGCGGCCAGCTCAAGCTCGCTGAAACCGCCGCCGAACTCGACGAATGCCGACGGCGGGTCGAACACTTGCAGCGCCTGGGTTTCACCCATGAAGTGCTGATCGACGCTCAACAGGTGTTCGAGATCATTCCTACGGTTGCCCGGCATGTGGTGGGCGGCATCTGGGTCAAGGATGACGGCTACGCCATTCCCTACAGAACGGTGACGAGCTTTCGGCTGGCGGCAGAAAAACTCGGAGTGAAGGTGCTTGAAACAACGCCGGCCCAGCGCATCGAACAACGCGGCAGTGAGTGGCAAGTCACCACGCCCGTCGGGGTGTTCAGCGCCGGGCATCTGGTGATTACGGCCGGTGCCTGGGCGCGTGAGCTGGCCGAACAAGTCGGCGAATCGGTGCCGGCCCACCCCGAGGGCCTGATGCTGATGGTGACCCACCGCGTCGCGCCGTTTTGCGCGCCAGTGCTGGGGGCAACCGGTCGCTCGCTGTCATTCAAGCAGTTCGCCAATGGCACGGTGGTGATTGGCGGCAAGCTCATTGGCAGCGTGGACTTCCCGGCGCGCCACGGCGAAGTGGACCTGGCACAGCTCGGCATCAGCGCGAGGACCGTCACCGACCTGTTTCCCCATCTCAGGCACCTGGGCGTCAATCGCGTCTGGGCCGGCGTCGAAGCGTTTACCGCGGATGATTTGCCGGTGATCGGCGCGAGCCGCAAGGCCAGCCATCTCAGTTATGCCTTCGGATTCTGCGGCAGTGGTTTTCAGATGGGCCCCGGCACCGGCAAGCGCCTGGCGCAGCAGATCCTTGGCGAGCATTCGGACATTTCGCTGGAGGCGTTCGACATAGGACGCTTTGATGACGCCCGCTGTAAAACGCCACAGTTCGATATTCCGAGCGGCGCCTCTTTAGTCGTTCGATAAACCCTTAACACCCACCATCCCATCAGGAGTTCACATGCTGGAAATCAATCGCATCGAAACCAACCAACGTATGAGCCGTGTCGTGCAGTGCAACGGATTTACCTTCCTCGGCGGCCAGACGGCCACGGATCGCACTTTGGACATCAAGGGGCAAACGGCGCAAGTGCTGGAGAAGATCGACAACTACCTGGCCAAGGCCGGCCTCGATAAAACGCGGATTCTCACCGCGCAGGTCTGGCTGTCGGACATCGCGGCGAATTTCGCCGGCATGAATGAAGTCTGGGACGCCTGGGCACCGGAAGGGCACGCGCCCGCGCGGGCTACCGTCGAATCACGCCTGGCAGCGCCGGATTTGCTGGTGGAGATCACTGTGGTGGCGGCGGGCTGAATCAGCTGGCTGTATGAATCAACTGCGCCGGGCCGGGTTTGTTAATGGCCCGGCGTTGCCATTCAAGGGCTGACCGACGCTTCGGTAGAGTTGTTCACCAGGTGATTCTGGGTCGCGCGGCGCTGCTGGGTGATCAGCACCTGCGGCACCGATGAACAGCGGTATTTGATGCCCCGTCGGGTCGGCATTACGGCAACGCTCTCCATGCATTCTGCGCGGGTCGAATACGCCGTCGGCTGGCTCTCGTCCAGACATCCTTCCCCACCGGAACACATCGTCATTACGACCACAAAAATGCTATTCATTGCTCTCATTCCTTTTTGGCAAATCACGGCGCGGGACAGCGGGTGTGAGGCGATTTTGAGGGGAGGTGATGGCGGAAGGCAATGCGGTGAAAGTGCATTTCGTCGGGAATATGACGCTTTTGAATTTTTGATGGATTAGCGGGCAGTTTGGTAGTCGGTAAATTGACGTCACGTTTATTAAATGGGGCTGATCTGCTTAAGTATGGCGTCACTTAGACGCGCTGGCGCGGGTCTTATGAATCCTCTCAGAGACCGCAACCTGGCTCAACAATGCGCAACCAGTCCCAGCGTGCCTGATAGCTCTGCGCCTTTTTGCGGAACAGCGAGGGTTGCGGGAAGTTTGGGTTCATGCGCAAAACCCCTGGTTCCAGCTCATCCAATCCGTGGGGCGCGTAGAGCTCGCCAGTGTCTAAGTGCAAGCCGACGCAGGTCGAGCAGATGAGGAAGCGGTCGATGCCGTTTTTCGCGGACTGAAGCGGCGGGTAGTCATTGCCAAACCGGTCTGCAAACCAGAGATGCACACGCGCCTGATTGCGCAGTTCCACCTTGACGTCCAAGTCCTCAAAGAGCGACTGCGCCGCCACAATGACGCGGTTCTCTGCCTCCCATGAGAGGTCCTCGTCGAAATAGAACACGTCGTAATCATTCACGCCCCAGCCCGCCGGACGATCGGATAGCTGGTTTCAGACCGACTGGAACAGGCAGCCCGCGGTGAGCAGGGTCTGGTTGAGCCCCAGGGATGGCAGCCGCTCGACCAGTTGGGCGTTGATCGGGTTGGACAGGGCGAGATCAATGAGGCCGGAGGCAGTCAGTGTCATGTGGACTTCCTGGGTGGGGCAGCTTTGGCAGCGAGCTCTGCTTGATAAAAAACCGATCAAGGCGGGCCTGCGCGGGTGAATCTACCGCCGCTGTTTGCCTGGTCAAGCAGCGGCAGAACATCCTCCAGGGCATCGACGGTGGAAACGGGCGCAGCTTCCGACTGCGGCCAGGGGTGAAACCCGCTTAACCACACGGCCTTCATGCCAGCGGATTCAGCGCCTTTGACGTCGTTGATCGGATGATCGCCTACATACATGCATTCGCCTGCATCGAGCCCCAGCAGTTGAGCCGCCTGCAGAAAAATCCGCGGATCGGGTTTTCGCCAGCCTGCTGCCTCCGAGCTCATCAAATGCGTGACGTGCCGTGCAAAGGGGAGGCGAGCGACTGTGCGCTCGCGTGATCGCTGGGTGCCATTGGAAATGATAGCGACGGTGATGCCTTGTTCCAGCAGCGTATCGATCAGCGTCCGAGCGCCCGGCATTTCCACGGTTTGCGCCGGGAAATGCTCGACCCAATGCGCTGCCAGCCCCGCCACGTCCACCGGTAGCCGCCATGGCAGGCGTTCAACCAGCGCTGATGCGACAGCCATTCTGATAGTGGGGTGAGGACTGTCCGCTGATAGATAACCGCCGTTGTCCTGAGCGGCAATCAGGTGGGCGATCAGCGCAGGATCATGGCTGCCAAGGTGGGGTGCATACTCGCGCACAAACACTTTTGCGTAGGCGTCGATGCTTTGCTGGCGGTGTACCAAGGTGTTGTCGAGGTCGAACAAAACGGCGCGGATGGGCATGGGTGGCTCAACTCAAATATTGTCTTCAACGGGACTGATTTATTGGATCTTGAACACCACCGGAGGCGTTGGCATCCCTCATAGGAGTAAATTAGCCCTCTTTAGCAGCACAACCTATGGGGAGTCTTAAATGCTCATCGTCTTCAGTGGTTTGCCCGGCACCGGCAAGACGACCATCGCCAAGGGTCTGGCCGCAACGCCGGGGAGCTTCTATGCGGGGCCCGGCGTTGTCGCTAAACGCAGGCATCCTGCGCCGTAACGCGACAGTCATAAACCAGACGGAAGGCAGGGCGGTTAACTCAAGTTGTGACGCACTGGGCAGATAACCGTGATGTCAGTTACATACGCAGCATTGTTCAAGGATCGGACCCATGACTCAGCGTCAATCCAGCCCCATTTCCGCTCCCCGCTCTCGGCGCTTTCTCGGGTTCACCCTCATTCCGGTTGTGCCCGCCGTCGCCTGGATACTGTTCCAGTCGACCTCTCTCCCTAACGTCATCGCGTGTGCGGCACTGGTTCTGGTCGGCCTCGGCGCAGGAGCGTGGAGTGCTGTGTCCCAACGTGACGTGGTGTTGCGCGCCACTGCCCGGGCACAAGCGGAGCAGTCAGAAGCGGACGCGGCCAGCAACAGCATGGCCTCGCGGGTACAACTCGATGAGGTGTTGCTGGGCGCCATGCCGATCTGGGCCCGGCAGGTGGAAAGCTCACGGCATCAGACCGAAGAAGCGATTGTGAATCTGACCCATCGATTCATCGGGATCGCCGCGCGATTGCAGGAAACGGTTCAGGCTTCCCAGCGCGCCGCCGGCGAACTCGACGGGCAAACCGCGGACGGGGCGCTTGAAGTGCTGTCCCTCAGCGAAAGCGATTTGAGCCAAGTGATCAACTCGCTCAAGGCCGCTCAAACCAGCCGTGACCAGACCCTGGCCCAGGTGCGCGGCCTCACCGCGTATACCGGCGAACTGCGCACCATGGCCGCCGACGTGGCGGCGATTGCCGCGCAGACCAACCTGCTGGCACTCAACGCGGCCATTGAAGCGGCCCGTGCCGGTGAAGCCGGTCGCGGCTTTGCCGTCGTGGCCGACGCGGTGCGCAGCCTGTCGAGCAAATCCAGCGAGACCGGCCAGCAGATGTCGGCCAAGGTCGACATCATCAATAACGGCATCACCCAATTGGTGCACGCCGCCTCCAGCAGCGCCGATCAGGACAGTCAATCGGTGGCCGCGTCAGAAAACAGTATCCAAGTCGTTCTCGAGCGTTTTCATAACATCACCGGCCGCCTGGCCGAATCCGCGGACCTGCTCAAGCAGGAAAGCCGGGGCATTGGTGACGAGATGACCGAAGTTCTGGTCGACCTGCAATTCCAGGACCGTGTGAGCCAGATCCTCAGCCATGTGCGCGACAACATGGAAGACCTGCATGGCCACCTGCGACAGGCGAACGAGGCCCCGGATCAGGCGACGTCCATCGATGCCCGCCAGTGGTTGGCGCGCATGGACGCTACCTACGCCACCGACGAGCAGCGCCGCACCCACCGTGGCGAGACGCCTGTGCAGCAGAATTCTCAAGACATCACCTTCTTTTAGGAGCCCCTCATGGCGAAGAATGTATTAGTGGTCGACGACTCCAGCAGCGTGCGGCAAGTGGTAGGCATCGCCTTGAAAAGCGCCGGTTACGATGTGATCGAGGCGTGCGACGGCAAGGATGCGCTGCGCAAGCTCACCGGGCAGAAAGTGCACCTGATCATCAGTGACGTGAACATGCCCAACATGGACGGCATCACCTTCGTCAAGGAGGTCAAGAAGCTGGCCAGCTACAAGTTCACCCCGATCATCATGCTGACCACCGAGTCCCAGGAGTCGAAGAAGGCCGAGGGCCAGGCGGCGGGTGCCAAGGCGTGGGTGGTCAAGCCGTTTCAGCCCGCGCAGATGCTGGCTGCGGTGTCGAAACTGATACTGCCTTGAAACCTTGCGCGAGGGAGGCTGCGATGCCGATCACCATCGAAACACTGGACGACAGCACCTGCGTCAGCATTGACGGAGAGCTGACGATCTACACCGTGGCCGAGCTGGCGGGCGCGCTGTTGCCGCAGATGGGTGGAGCGCCACGCGTGAAGCTGGACCTCTCGCAGGTCACAGAAATGGATGGCGCGGGGCTGCAGTTGCTCGCGGTCATCCAGCGTGAAGCCGACAGCGCTGGCACCGCGTTAAGTGTCACCGGCCAGAGCGTGGCGGTCACGCAGGCCCTTGAGCTGTGCCGCAAAGCGGCCTCATAAACAGACCGCCACGCCAGCCCCAACCCGTTCATTGCACGTTCGTTGATAGACAAGGAAGGTCCAGGTGAGCATCAATCTCGACCAGGCACTACAGACATTCATCGTCGAGGCGCACGAACTGTTGCAGGTCATGGAGCAATCCCTGCTGCAGCTGGAAACCGAGCCCGCCGACCAGGATGCCATCGGCGCGATTTTTCGTGCCGCGCACACCATCAAGGGTTCCGCCGGTCTGTTCGGCCTGAACCCCGTCGTCAGCTTCACGCACATTGTCGAGGACGTACTCGACCGACTGCGCGACGGCAGTGTGGCAGTCGACACCGGGCTGATCGCGGTGCTGCTCAAGTGCGGCGATCATATGCTCGAGTTGATCAACGTCGTCGCCAGTCGTGGAGAGACGCTGCAACCTGCGGCCCTGGAACGCGAAGCGGCGTTGCGCGAGGCGTTGAGCACCTATCAGGCCCCGCACAGTACCTCCGACACCGGCGCTCAAAACACCGAAACCGGCTCTGCCGACACGTCAGCCGAGGTGCTCTGGCATATTTCCCTGCACTTCGGTGTGGACGTGTTTCGCAATGGCATGGACCCGCTGTCGTTCCTGCGCTACCTGGAAACCCTGGGGCAGATAACGCACGTCACGACCCTCACCGACACCATTCCGGCACTGGACAGCTGGGACCCCGAAAGCTGCTACTTGGGATTCGAGATCGAGCTGCGCTCGACGGCCAGCCACGCCACCCTCAACGAAGTCTTCGACTTTGTGCGTGACGACTGCGAAGTGCGCATCGAGGCCGTCGACGAAGCATCCCACAATGCTGTGTCCATCGGCAGCGAGTTGGTTGCTCAGGCGGAGCAGGGGCCATTGACGGCGTCGGCGCAGCGGCTACCGGCGACCAGTGAGCCAAAAACCCGGGACGGCAACTACGTGCGCGTCAATGCGGACAAGCTTGACGAGCTGATTAACCTGGTCGGCGAACTGGTGATCGCGAGCGCCGGTGCCAGCCTGTTGGCACGTTCCTGTCAGAACGACCCGCTGCAAGAGGCGACCTCGACGGTATCAGGACTGGTGGAGGAGATTCTTGATGGCGCACTGCACCTGCGCATGATCCCCATCGGCGACACGTTCAACCGCTTCCGCCGTGTGGTGCGCGACATCAGCCAGGAGCTGGGCAAGGACATCGAGCTGACCATCAGCGGCGCCGAAACCGAACTGGACAAGACCGTTGTCGAGAAAATCGGCGACCCGTTGATGCACCTGCTGCGCAACGCCATGGACCACGGCATCGAAAGCGCCGATGCCCGGCGCGCTGCCGGCAAGGCAGGGAAGGGCCATCTGAGCCTCAATGCCTACCACGACTCGGGCAGCATCGTCATCGAAATCGCCGACGACGGCAACGGACTCAACCGCGAACGGATCCTGGAGAAAGCTCAAGAGCGAGGCTTGGTGGCCAGCGGTGCGGTGCTTTCTGATCAGGAGATCTACAACCTGATTTTCGAACCGGGATTCTCTACCGCCGAGGCGGTGACCAATCTGTCCGGCCGTGGCGTCGGCATGGACGTGGTCAAGCGCAATATCACCTTGCTGCGCGGTACCGTCGATCTCGACAGTCGTCCCGGCCAGGGCACCGTGGTGCGCATCCGCTTGCCGCTGACCCTGGCGATCATCAATGGGTTTTTGGTCAGCATCGATAAGTCCACTTACGTGATCCCGCTGGACATGGTTCAGGAATGCATCGAACTGGACGAACACCAGCGCCAGTCGAGCCGCGACCAGGGTTACCTGGATTTGCGTGGCGAGGTGCTGCCGCTGGTGGACCTGCGCGAGCACTTCAGCCACGAAGGCAGCGCCGGCCGACGCCAGAACGTGGTGGTAGTGCGCTATGCCGAGCACAAGGCCGGGCTGGTGGTCGATGACCTGCTCGGTGAGTTCCAGACCGTGATCAAACCGTTGGGCAAGTTGTTTGGCGCACTGCGCGGCATCAGCGGCTCCACCATATTGGGCAGTGGCGCGGTGGCCCTGATCCTCGACATACCGGCGTTGCTCAACCAAATCGTACAACTGGAAGCCCGCACGACCCAGGCGCCTTATTCGCCAACCGTCGTCGCGCGCTGACGTATTTGCAACACCCTGGAGGCTCCACGATGAAATGGTTTTACGATCTTAAAATTTCCACCAAGTTGATCAGCTCATTCCTGGTGGTCCTGGCACTCACTGCGGCGACGGGCGTCTTTGCCATCCTCCAGCTCGGCGCTGTCAACCAGGCTGCCCAGGACATCAGGGGCGACTGGATGCCCTCCATGCGCGCGGCGGCAGGGATGCGTTTTTTTGCCGCCAACTATCGCTTGAAAGAATACCGCTACATAACGACCGACGTCGCTGAAGAAAAGGCCCAGGCTGAGCGGGAAGCCACCGAGTCCCGTCAGCAGTTCGAAACCCGCGTGGGCACCTATGAGCAGTTGCCGTCGGACGAGGAAGATCGTCAGCTTCTGGCGGCGGCGAAAAGCGCATGGGCCTCCTACCTGGCAATAAGCAATCAGGTACTTGAGCTTTCCAGGCAGAACCAGGAGGACCAGGCGCGAACTCTGCTCAGGGGTGAATCCAAGGTGCGTTTTGATGATGTGACCAACCGCCTGCAGAAAATGGTCGAGCTCAATGACGCCGGCGCGACGGTGGCCGGTGACAAAGGCTCGGCGCTGTACGAAAGCGCCCGTTTGGCGATCATTGCGGCGCTGGTCGCTGCGTTATTGATCGGCCTGGGTCTGGCCGTGTTCATCGCGCGGATCATTTCGCGTCCGCTGAGACAAGCCGCCACCGCCGCCGAGCAGTTGGCCGAAGGCAACCTCAGTGCACCTATTGCACCGGGCACGAAGGATGAAACCGGCATGGTGCTCAACGCCATGCGCAACATGGTCGGCAAGCTGGGACACATCATCGGCGAAGTGCGTAACGCCGCCGATAACCTGGCCAGCGCGTCCGAGCAGGTTAGCGCCACTGCGCAATCGATGAGCCAGGCCACCAGTGAACAGGCGGCCAGTGTCGAGGAAACCAGTGCTTCGATCGAGCAGATGAGCGCCAGCATCAACCAGAACACCGAAAACGCCAAAGTGACCGATGGCATGGCCAGCAAAGCCGCCAAGGAAGCCACCGAGGGCGGCGATTCGGTGCAGCAGACCGTTGTGGCAATGAAAAAAATCGCCCAGCGCATCAGTATCATCGATGACATCGCCTACCAGACCAACCTGCTGGCCCTCAACGCCGCCATCGAGGCCGCTCGGGCCGGTGAGCATGGCAAGGGTTTCGCGGTGGTGGCGGCCGAGGTGCGCAAGCTGGCCGAACGCAGTCAGGTGGCGGCCCAGGAAATCGGCGAGCTGTCTTCCAGCAGCGTGGACATGGCCGAGAAGGCCGGCAAGTTGCTCGGCGAAATGGTGCCGTCCATCAACAAGACCAGCGACCTGGTGCAGGAAATCAGCGCGGCCTCCGAAGAGCAGGCCGCCGGTGTCGCGCAGATCAACACGGCAATGACTCAGCTCAACCAGGTGACCCAGCAGAACGCGTCGAGCAGCGAGGAACTGGCCGCCACCGCCGAAGAGATGAGCAGCCAGGCTGAACAGCTGCAACAGGCCATGAGTTTCTTCGTGCTGGATTCAACGCCACGGCCCGCCGCTCAAAGCAGCAGCGTGGACAACTCCGGCAGCAAGCCGGGCCACCAGCCGCCTCGGGTCAAACCGCAGCCGCCGCGCAAAGCGTTCGCGTACAGCATGGCCAGTGCCCCGGACGAATCGGAATTCACCCGCTTCTGATCACAAAAATCGATGCGGGCCTACAGGGAGAACGACATGGGCGCAGTGACGACCACTCGGCAAACCGCAGTTGCGGTGGATGAGGACGCGCAGTACCTGACCTTCATGCTCGGCGGCGAAATGTTTGCCATCGGCATTCTGGGGATCAAGGAAATTATCGAATACGGCAGCCTGACCGTGGTGCCCATGATGCCCGCCTTTGTGCGCGGGGTGATCAACCTGCGCGGTGCGGTGGTGCCGGTGGTCGATCTGTCGGCGCGCTTCGGCCGGGCGAACTCGGCGATCACTCGGCGCTCCTGCGTCATCATCATTGAGGCGAGCACCGAGGAGGGGCAGGCGCAGGACATCGGTTTGCTGGTCGACACCGTTTCTGCGGTGCAGGAGATTCCGGCCGCGCAGATCGAGCCACCGCCCAGTTTCGGCGCGCGGATTCGCTCCGATTTCATTGACGGGATGGCCAAGGTCGATGGCAAGTTCGTGATTGTGCTGGACGTGGACAACGTGCTGTCCATCGATGAAATGTCCAGCCTTGCCGAAGCCGGTCAGGCACCGTCCCTTGATCTCGACCCGCGTTGAGGCCCGAACATGGCAGACACCGCTTCCATTGATGACCGTGAGTTCGGTCAGTTCCAGAGCTGGCTGTACCGCGCGGCCGGCATCAACCTGTCGCCCGCCAAGAAAGCGCTGGTGGCAGGGCGTCTGTTCAAGCGCCTCAAGCATTACGAGCTGCAGAGCTATGGCGAGTATTTCAAGCTGATCATGAATGACCAGCGCAAAGGCGAGCTGCAAGTTGCCCTGGATTTGCTGACCACCAACGAGACCTATTTTTTTCGCGAGCCCAAGCACTTCGACTTCCTGCGTCAGCAGGTGCTGCCCAGGGCTGCGCCGGGCAAGGTGTTTCGGGTATGGAGTGCGGCCAGTTCGTCGGGCGAAGAGCCCTACAGCCTGGCGATGACGCTGGCGGAAGGCCTGGGTACCACGCCCTGGGAAGTGGTGGGTTCGGACATCAGCACCCAAGTGCTCGCCAAGGCGCGCAGCGGCCATTACGCCATGGGGCGTGCCGAGACGTTGCCTCAGCCGCTGCTGGTCAAGTACTGCCTGAAAGGCGTCGGTCGCCAGGAGGGCACCTTCCTGATCGACAAAACCCTGCGTAGCCGCGTCAACTTTGTCCAGGTCAACCTCAACCAAGCGCTGCCGGCGCTCGGTGAATTCGAGGTGATCTTCCTGCGCAATGTGATGATTTACTTCGACCAGCCGACCAAGACCCAGGTCGTCGCACGCATGCTGCCGCTGCTTAAACCCGGCGGTTACTTGATCATCAGTCACTCGGAAAGCCTCCACGGTGTTAATGACACCCTGAAGCTGGTGGCGCCATCGATTTACCGCAAACCATGAAAATGCCCGTCGGCGCCGCCGAAGTGGTATTGGTCCCGGGTCAGGTCAGTTTCGCGACGCGTCCGACGCGCTTGCGCACCTTGCTCGGCTCCTGCGTGGCGATCACGTTCTGGCACCCGCAACGGCTGATCGGCGGCATGTGTCACTTCATGCTGCCAGGACGCCTGCGCCACGATCAGCCGCTGGACGGCCGATATGGCGATGAGGCGCTGGAGTTGCTGCTTCAACACGCCCTCGCCAATGGGACTCACGTACAGGACTACCAGATCAAGCTGTTCGGCGGCGGCAGAATGTTTCCCGATCAACATCGCGACCCGCGCACGCAGGACGTCGCCAGTATGAATATTCGCGCGGCGCTGGCCCTGGCCGAGCGTTACCACCTGCACCTGGCTGCTCAGGACATGGGCAGCACCGGTCACCGCACGATCCTGTTCGACGTGTGGAACGGCAACGTCTGGGTTCGGCACCAACCAATGGGGACACTTCAACACGATGCCTACCAAAAAAATCAGTGTGCTACTGGTCGATGACTCGGCCGTGGTGCGCCAGGTGCTGATGGCCATTCTCAGCGACACACCCGATATCCACGTCATGGGCGCCGCGTCCGACCCGATTTTCGCCATGGACAAGCTCGCCCGGGAATGGCCCGACGTGATCGTGCTGGACGTGGAAATGCCACGGATGGACGGCATCACCTTTCTCAAGAAAATCATGAGCGAGCGGCCGACGCCGGTGGTCATCTGTTCCTCGCTGACCCAAAAAGGCGCGGAAACCTCCCTGCAGGCGTTGTCGGCAGGCGCAGTGGAAATCATCACCAAACCCACGACCGGGTTGAAAAATTTCCTGCTCGAATCGGCGGCCGAGCTGGTGGCCGCGATACGCGCTGCCGCCAACTCCAACGTCAGGAACCTGGGAAAGCGCAGCGCCAGCCCGGCGCCGCTGCCAGTTCCGGCCGGTAAGTTGACTGCGGATGCGATACTGCCTGCCGCCATTGGCCACGCCATGGCACAGACCACTGAGCGCATCGTCGCTATCGGCACCTCCACAGGCGGAACCCAGGCGCTGGAAGCGGTGCTCAAAGCATTGCCGAGGGTGTGCCCGGGCATTGTGATCGTGCAGCACATGCCGGAGAAGTTCACCGCCTCGTTTGCCGAGCGCCTCAACAGCATCTGTGCGATCGAGGTGCGCGAAGCGCGGAACAACGATCGAATTCTCCCAGGCCTGGCCTTGATCGCCCCCGGTGGCAAGCACCTGATGGTCACCCGCAGTGGCGCTTATTATCACGCCCAGGTGATCGACGGGCCGCAAGTCAACCGGCATCGGCCCTCAGTGGATGTGCTGTTTCGTTCGGTGGCCAAGTTCGCCGGCAAGAACGCCACCGGTATCATCATGACCGGCATGGGCGATGACGGCGCGCGCGGTCTCAAAGAGATGCTCGACGCCGGCGCCGCCACCGTGGCCCAGGATGAAGCGAGCTGCGTGGTGTTCGGCATGCCCAAGGAGGCCATCAAGCTCAACGCTGCCCAGCGGATCATGCCGCTGGAGCATATTCATCAGGCAATCCTGAACGGTTAACCGGACCGCTGACGTTCAGCGTCTGCCCAAGGTTTTTACAGATCACGATCGCTCTTTCATGGGCAGCCGCTTGACCGAATACGCCCGCTTTTCATCCTCGGAGTTGTAGTAGACGTTCTGTGTCGTGCTGAGGCTGTTATGCCGCAGATCCACCTGCAGGTCTTTCATGTCGCGGTGCGGCGCATCGAAGGTGGCCGAGGTGTGCCGCAGCCAGTGCAAGGACGCCGCGCGCAGGCGTCCGACGTCTTCATCTGGCCAGTGCTCGGCTTGCATGCGCTGCAGCGCGCGATCAAACACCTCCTGCAGCAACACGCGGATATGCCGGTCGGACAACCCCGCACGTCCACGCTGAGTGGCAATCAGCGGCGTGCTTTCCCGGAAGCCGGGCAGGGGTGACAGGCCCTGGTGCAGGCGCCAGCGCTTGAGGTAGTTCTCGACATAGTCGTCACGCACGCTGATCTTGCCGGCTTTATTGCCTTTGCCCACCACGTGATACCACCAGTTGCCGGCGCCGTCCTTGCGCAGATCGCCCATGGTCGGCTTCCAGTTGTCACGGCCGACCAGATCGGAAACGCGGAGGTACATGGAGAAAATCGTTGCCACGATAAACAGCGTGCGCTCGTACTTGGCGTCCTCGGCGGCCAGCAGTTCGGCGGTCTCCAACACGAAATCCCACTGCAGCGAGGTCAGGATGCGCGTGTCCTGGTTGTCGGTGTTGCGCTCCTTGTATTTGCTCTTCTGCTTCACCGCCCGGAACGGGTTCTGCTCGCAGAAACCCTCATCAATCGCGTGCTGGAAAAAGCTGCCACACACCGCGAAGATCTGCGCGATAGAGCCTTGGGCCAACCGGTACGCGTCCTGCAAAGCGGGCCGGTTTTCTTCCTGGGCACGCTTGCGTTCTTCCTTGGCGACGGTTTGGCTGAAGGGCCTCCAATCGGGGTTGAGGACGTAGGTGTCCGTCGCGGTTTTCTTGCGCGCGCCGAGGCGGGTGAAGCGGGATTTGACCACCGGACCCACCCAGGCAGGGTCGGGCGCCAGGCAGAATTCCATAAAGTTTTCAGCCTGGGTGCGGCGCATGGCGAGGAGGGGTGTCCTTGATTTGAGCATCGTCCACAGCAGCAGCCGCTCGACGTGGGTGCGGTAGGAATTGAACGTGGATTCGTTGCCGGCGTAGGACTTGAGAAAGCTGCGCACGGCGCGGTAGCCTTCGATCGCCTGGGTTTCAGCAGGGAATTGCTCCAGATAATCCCGGATCGCCGGAAGCTCTTCCTTTAAGGAACTGAAGTTCAGCTCACCGAACTTCGCGTAGGTTTCGAACAGCGGATGGGGTGACGAAGGCGCGGGCATGGAATTCGCTGGCTGTGTATGCGGAAGGTGCCGGCATGATCGTGCAGGATGAATAGAGATGCAATATCCGGGTCTGACAGTTATCGGATATTGCATTTTTGGGTTGGGGTGTGTTAGTTGGGGTGCCTGCATATCTCTGGTTTTTGTGGGCTGATTTGGGCATCTCAGGTCATTGGGCTGGTGGTTTCTGTACCAGGCTGCGGTTTTTGAGAAGTGTTAGGCGAATTTGGCGCGTAAATGCGGCGGTTTTGCAGACTGTACGGACGTTGTCAGTCTTACGTATATGTGCTGCAGGCCTTTTATTACGGGGCTTTCAGGGAATACCCGGCCGTAATCGAGCTTAAATGTTCGACTTTAGACTGCCTGAGGTTAATTGGGTTTGGTTGGCTTTCCGTGGGGGCTGTCCTGGTTTTTGGCTGGGGACGGCTGGGCCTGTCAAGACTGGGTATCGAGGGTTCGCTATTTAAATCCGGGTGATCAGGCACGTGATGTTGGACCGCGTTGTGATAGGTCTTAGGGGCTGAGCCTGGACGTGGGCCTGTGATGTGATCTGCGGTGCGAGTCATTGGCGCCGGTTAGACATCGGCGGTCACTTGATGCGAGCACCGGCGGTTATTGGGGTGCCAGGCAGCTGCGGTGCTTATCAGGTGCCGGTGTGAATTCAAACTCAGACCTTGCAGGGTGGGCAGTTGCAGCGAACTGTAATCGTGATGGATACGGCCGGGAGCCTGGCGATCGATGAAACGCCGGAATCGAGGGTAAGCGTTGACGTCGCTAGTCAGGCCGGATGCTGAATGACCAGGGATAGTCCATTCAAGAGGCGGCACATTCGATTCTTGTCAGCATCAGCTATTAGTACGATTTTTTAAATTCTTTTATTTTCAGC
Organism: Pseudomonas sp. W2-17; assembly: GCF_041060445.1. NCBI lineage: Bacteria > Pseudomonadati > Pseudomonadota > Gammaproteobacteria > Pseudomonadales > Pseudomonadaceae > Pseudomonas > Pseudomonas sp. W2-17. The sequence goes on from NZ_JAUFNS010000008.1 coordinate 46,742, forward strand.
ATGTTAGGAAACTTGGCAGGCCACGGAGCATTCCTAGATCATGAATTATTGCGAATGAGCAGATTTATGCTTGAATTATTGTGAATGACTGTTCTCGGTGATTCGTCATGGATTCCATTCGTAAGGGCGCACGATTCTGGATTGACAGTAAGAAATGGGTCTATGAGGGGGCCGCCCCAAGTGGGCTCGCGCTCATGTATAGCGAGGACCTTAGCGAGTATCGAGAAGTAAAGCTGGGCGATTTGATAGATGAAGATCCTGAGGAGACTGAATACGCGGTTCCCGCGATCGAAACCAAGGCCAGTGCCGAGGACTGGGCACTAGCTGAGTTTAGGTATAGCGCACTAAAGGATTATGTAGAAGCAGACGATTCAAAAGTTGGTGATCTTGCGGCGAAACTCAAAATTAGCGAGCCCAGAGCTTATGCACTCGTTAAAATATTTAAAAACGCCAGCGGCCCTGCTGACTTTCTCAAAGACAAGCCGGGAGTTAAGCAGGGGAAGCGATTAATTCCTACACGAATTGAGGCTATTGTTGCTCTATCAATAAAGCAAAAGTGGAAAGGCCCAGGGTCTAATATCGCAGAGGTTGTTAAATACGTAGAAGAGCTATGTGATAAAGCTGGGCTCAAAGCACCTGCGGTAGGCACGGTAGCGAACCGTATACGTTGCATATCACAATCGCAGCTGGCGATGCTTAGGGACGGCCACAAAAGTGCGAATGATATGTACCAGCCACGCCCGAGGAAGAATAAGGCTAGTCATCCATTAGCCAAGACTGAAATGGATCATTGCTTGGTAGATTGCATTATCGTGGACGAAAAAACCAGGATGCCACTTTGCAGGCCCTGGGTAACTGTCATAATCGATCTGCATACACGAGTGCTCGTAGGATATTATCTTTCGATCGATGCGCCAAGCAGCTTCAGCGTTGCTCAAGCGATCACACATGCGACATTTCCGAAAGACGACTGGCTCGCACATCTGGATCTGGAAGATATATCCTATCCTTACTATGGAAAGCTAGAGTCCTTGGCAATGGATAATGCGAAGGAGTTCAAAGCTAAAGCATTGAAGATAGCAGCAGACAAGCACGCGATAAAACTGAACTATCGACCTCCGGGAAGGCCTTGGTGGGGAGGGCATATTGAACGGTTGTTTGGAACGTTGGCGGTAGGGTATATACATTTTCTCCCTGGCACTACGATGAGCAACGTGGTTCAGAAAGGCGATTATGATAGTGAAGGGAAAGCCTGTTTGACTTTTAGCGAGTTTGAAAAGTGGTTCGCTAGAGCTGTTGCAATTTATCATAATACTGAGCATCGTTCCATCAAGCAGACGCCGCACGATAAGTGGGTGTCGGCATGGACTGATAGTGAGGGACGTCTCAGGCAGCCGGCAATTGTCGAGAATAAAGTGCGATTTTCCTTGGATTTTTATCCGGAGAAAATGAGGACTATTTCGCGACAGGGGATCGAGATGTATGGCTTTCGATACTGGTCTGGTGCGTTATCAGCATACGTAAAGAAAAAAGTTGCGGTCAAATATAATCCATTGTCATTGCGTTTTATCTGGGTGAATCCGACTGGTGAGCGTTATGTTCGGGTGCCGTTTGCCGATCTGACGCTCTCTGATCTGTCATTACAAGAACTTAAAGCAGCGAATCGTCAAATCAAAGCGGCGGGTGAGGTGAGCGGAAAACGTCTGGTCAGCAAACGTGAAGTTTTTCGCTTAGTGGAAAAGAATAGAGAAATCGTTGAGACGGCTAAGCGAGCGACCAAAACGCTCAAAAAAATGCAGGAGTCTAGATCTGTCTATAAAGATCGTGAGACCTATATCAATAGTGATGAAAAAACAAGTGTTGAGATCCAGCAACCAGATGATGACTTTGCTACCCCACCCACTTTGTTTAAGATCGAATTTGAGTGAATCAACATGGCTAGCTTGAATAGTTACGAGCACGTGATACCCTCACGCCGACAGCTAGTAGAGGCAGGTTTAGATGCCAGAAAGGCTGCTATCGCCGAGAACTTTTGGATAAATTATCCTCAAGCGGAAAAGATCCTGTCGCAGGTGAGATTTATAGTCGACCTGCCTCGAACAGGGGATGGGTATTGCATGGTTATTCATTCGCAACCGGGAATGGGGAAAAGTGCATTATTTCGCCGCGTCATGATGGAATTTGGCATGAGCTCGGGCGCAACTGATTGTTTAGCCCAGCTTGAAATTGATTCCGAGCGCGCTCGCGATCATAAAACCTTCAGTAATGATCTCGTCTCAGCGCTGACGTTAGGCACTATAACGAGCTACTCGGGAAGCAAAAAAAGATTGTTGAATGCTATCGGCGCTCGTAACGTCAGGGGCATAGGTATCGATGAGTTCAACAACCTATTGGCCACGACACCGCGTGAACAATTAAAAAACCTCATTCATATGAAAACGATGTCGGGACCTCCCTTTTCTCTGGTTGTGATTATTTTTGGAACGAGCGAATGCAGAGAGGCAATCGAACACGATAGCCAGTTTTCCAGACGCTTCTATGAGATAGAGCTGCTTCCTTGGAAAGACGATGAGACTTTTCGGGCGTTTGTGTACTCCTATGTATCCACATTTCCTCTCCGAAAGCCTTCATTGATCGACAGGCCGGCAGTGACGAAATACTTGATTAGCGAAACTGGGGGCGTACTCGGACGGGTAGTCAACCTTTTGAAAAATGCTGCCTGGTGGTCCATTATAGATGGGACAGAGCGCATTGACTTGGATATTTTGAAAAAGGGAAAGGAGATTCCCGTAAAGGTGGAGCGTTGAAATGTATGTTCAAGGGGAGGTTTTGTCATCATTAATACTTCGATATATAGAAATCCCTGACACCTCCATGGTCAGTGAGTTCGGCAGGCTTATGCTTCAGGAGATAATGCAAAGCGCGATAGCAAATGGGGACATCGACTTTGATTATGCCGAGGATAAGCTGCGGTGTGTCAGTGAGTCCTTAGAGATTGAGCTGTCTCTTCTAGCGTCTATCAATCGCGCGCCTTCTTGGGGGTTGTTGCTTGCCCCCTGTGAGCGAGTTCAATTTTGTCCAAGCTGTATCAGGGAAGATTTGAAATCCATAAGGTTTCCCGTCTGGCGTCTAAATTGGGGATACGCGCATTATACAGTTTGCGATATTCACCTCTGCCCGTTGCAGGTTCTCAAAGGCGAATATCGTTGCAACAACCCACTGTACCGAATTAATTCAGTGGGCAGGTATATCCTCGACCATCCCAGTGAAGCGGTCGGGCCTAGTTATTCCGGGGAGGTTGGGAGGTTGCTTAGTATTATGGCGGTTGTAGCTAATAAGATACAAGATCAATTATGTGCGTGGCGTGAGCAATCTATGACTGAGCGCTCCAATTTGTTCTTTGGCTTGTTTTCGGCAGTGCTCAGGGCCTACATGAAGCCTGTTGACGCTCCACCTTACTGCTATCAACTATCGAAGAGTCTATTGCGGGAAAACGTCGCCCCTGTTGCTAATCACGGTTCGGCTGTCGGAGATCTTTTCTTTGGGCATACAAGAGCGACGTCCGTCACTGCGAGAATGATCGGGCTCGTGATGACGGCGGTAATACTGGATGTTTCTTCCGCTCGAGCCGATTGGCAAAATATCGTTGCGCTGTTTGCCGACATCGGGGTGCTGGTCCCGAATAATCCCACTTGGTTATTCACAACCTGTACCGGCACCGCCGATCAAGGCGTGAGAGGTTGGCTGACCAGCTCAAATGGTGAAAAGCTCAATTTGCCGCATTTCTTGCTTGAAGATTTAACGTTGCCCTGAAGCCCAGCTTCGATTACTGCTCATCTAGGCTGTCGCAGATCTCTTGGTTAGACATGCCCTTAGTTAAAGGTAGCAGAGCTTCTTGAACGCCATTGAGGCCCACGTATTCGCGGATGGATTGAACGCTCCATCCTGCGGACAACGCCCACTGTTCGAATCCCCGCCTAAAACTAAGCGAGCTTAATGGAAAAGATAATTCGGCATCTTGGCAGCGGGTCACCAAAGCATAGCCGGCCACAAAATGTTTGACTTTCTTTTCTGTGTCCTTTCCCCATCTGTCGATGCCATAGAATAGATTGTGGCGACGGCTTTTTCTTATTTCTAGCCACTCCTGAAGTGCCTGAGTAGGACATAAAGTCTTCCTTGCGGGCATCCTCATGCTCGTGACTGTCCCCTCCGTAGCAGGGGCACTGAGTATTATTCTGCCGCCATCCTGCAAGACAATATCGCTAATTTTCAGAGCTGCCAGCTGTGTGAATGTCAACCCTCTCCAAAATGCCAACAGCATCATCGCCCTATCTCTTATAAGCCTTTCCTCCACACCTTCCCTTTCAAAATTTTCACGGCGTTCAATTTTTTCTCGCATGTGGATATCTATTTTTGCGAGGTCTGCTACCAGAAGTGGTACAGTTTTTGTCGTCGTATGCTGACTGTGATTTTTGATGTGGGAGACAAGCTGGGAGATTCTCGGATCCTTAGTTGGGTCCTGGAACCCTTGTTCTTTATGCCACTTAGATAATGCGCTTAATCGTGCAATCAACGTGCCTGGTGCAAGCGTTGAGCTGTATTTTAGCAGGTAATCCGCGATTTCTAACGGGTCCGATGGCAGAGATTTTTCGGCGGTGTACCGAAAGTGTCTTATGTGCGACTTGTAAGCTCTGACAGAGTTGTCGGCGTATGTACGAAGGGTTTGTCTGGGCACCGTACTCAGTGTCCCCGTCACCATCTCGTCGCTATTAGTCTGACCAACCATTTTTTCTTTCATATGCGTACGTTCTTCTGGTAATTGAGAAGAGAGACCATTTTTGTCGTGTCCAGCCCAAGGATACCTATTCAATTTAAGCTTTTTTTATTAATTGTGGTCACTGATCAGCGTATCTGGTATTTGACTTTTTGTTTGCCGTTTGTCTGTTTCTTTTTTTTACACGAGTGCCGTACGGCAAACATTGCGGGCATGCTCTCTTCGGCTCTCAATTTCATATCTGAGGCTTCACCGCGAGAGCGTGGGTTGCACAAGCTATACAGTCGGGCTTTGTCTGAGAGTAGTCGTGGCGCTCGCCAGATAAATGCGCTGCATGGATCTCGCATTGGATTACGTGACGCAGTCCGGTATCGCATCGTCATTCATATCACTTGGAGTGTCTCGCGGGTGGAGGCTGGCCCTGGCCAAAAGCATCGTCGCTTGGCTTTCAAACAATGCCCCCGGCTTGAAAGTAACCCATTACGGTGGACACGCGTCGGTGTTCTGTCATCGCCATTACGTCCCCCATTGGTACGCCTCGCCGTCCTGCTACGGTCATGAAGCCTGATCGCAAGCTGTGCGCTGCCCAGTCACCCTCAAGTCTCGCAAGTTTCGCGCGACGCTGAACAATCCTTGCCACCTGATCTCCTGACAACCCGTTTCGACTGACTTTGCCCCCTTTGTACAGCCGCCGGAACAGTGGCCCAGATGTGGCTGCGCTGTTTCGAGCCAGGCGGTTAGCGCCTGCGCAGCGGCGCCTCGCAACGGCTTTTCACGGCGCACGCCGCTGGTATCCGTTTTGGTCGCGCCGAAGGTGTAGATCCAGGTGTCTGCATCTAGCGGCCGTACATCATTGACTGAAATACCGACCACTTCAGACCGTCGTCGACCGCCACCACTCCAGGCCAGGAGCAGCAGGGCGCGATCACGAATGCCCCGCACGCCGTTGGTGCAAGTGGCCAATAACGCTTGCAGCGGCTCAAGCACTACCGCGGTCTTCTTGCGCACCCGCATGCCGTGACGACTTTGTGCCTTGCGCGCCTCACGTAGCAGGGTCCTAACGGCGATGGATTCGCTGGGGCTCGGCCACCGACGTTTTGCTTTTTACCTTGGCGTTAACTAGTGCTGCGTCGATGGCCGCCGGCAGAAGATGGGACCATTCGCCATTGTCCAGCGGTCGCGCCAGGTGATCGAGGATGAACTGTATGGCCACGGGGTCAGGCAGTGGACTGTCCCCAAGGGCCCTACCGTAGCGAAGTTGCAGCCAGGCCAGCCAGTAGGCGAGGGCGCTGCGGTGGCTGCGCACCGTATTGGCGGCTGTCCCTGCAGCAATGAATGCCTGCGCGGCTGCTTTATCAGACCTAATATCAACGCACCCGTTAAAGTGAGCTTTTTCCGGTCCCCATGACGCGTTCAAGTTTTCTACGCAGCCACCGCTCTGCTGGATCACTGTCCATGACGCTTAACCATGACATGGACAACTCCAGTTTTGGGGTTACGAAGGGCAGGGGTTCAGCATGCAATGCACCGGTCTCGCTCAACGCTAGTGCCAAGTAGTCCGGCATATTGCACAGCATGTTGCCGACGGCCATGAGCGCGGGGAGGGTTGTGTACTGGGGAATTGAGAGCACAGCCTTACGCGTGCGCCCGACGGCCTCCAGCCACTCGTCGGCGAAGCTGGAAATGTTCGCAACATGGGACACGACCACATGGGGGCGTGAGCAGTACTCATCCAGGGTCAGCGGGGTGTCGGATACATCGATGCGCAGCACCATGGGCACGACGTTTCTCAGCAGCTTTCGCTTGGCGTTGGCAGGCAGGTCTTTAGTAATGCAGACCCCCACGGTGATCTCGCCCGAGGCCAGCAGCTCGGAAATATTCCACGCGTTGACCTGCTTGATGACAATCACCACGTTCGGCGCTTCCTCGTGCAGCGCTTGCAGCAACGCGGGCATCAGGCTGTATTCGACGTCATCGGACAGGCCGATTCGAAACGTCATGGTGCTGCTGCCAGGATCGAAATCCCGGGTCAGGCTCAAGGCGACGGACATCGCGTCGAGCGCCGGAGACAGATGATGAATGATCTCGCTGGCCCGTGCCGTAGGCTCCATCCGGTTGCCCACACGGATGAACAGCGGGTCATTGAAGAGGCCGCGCAGCCGGTTCAGCGCCGAGCTGATGGTGGGCTGGCTGAGGAACAGTTTTTCTGCCGCCCGGGTGACATTGCGCTCCAGCATCAAGGTTTCGAACACAACCATCAGATGTATGTCAGCCCTGCGCAGCTCATTGCGATTCATAAGCCCTATCCACCACGACCGACATCGTGGGTGCCCTTGATGATTTGAAGGTGCCTAGCCTAGGGAGCGCGCCATCCATGCGCCAGCGCGTATGCGGACAACCGGCATGTCCACGTCGCGAGGGTGGCGGCGCAATCAGAGCGCTGCCGTGCAAGGCGCGCAGTGAGCTCCCGGCCATGGCTGCCATTTGCATCGTGCTTGCCGGCATGCCTTGCGTGCATTGCCGGCAAGTGTTCAACCCGCCCAAGCCCATCGGGGAGAGGGATAACGGTTATCGACGTTGCCAATGAGTACGGAAAAAAATGCTGATAGCATCCTTTGCCATTGGCGGCACTTGCTGCTTTGCACTCAATCCACCCTGGTGAAAACGCGGCAGTGAGTCCATCGCTGGCGTCGATACCGCTATTCATTTCAGACCATGATGAGCGCCCCAATGATGCCCCCCGCTTATGCCGACATTTACCGCTCGGTGGGTAAGATTCATCGCGTGCTCGAACACACGATCAAATCAGCCATCTCCCGTTTCGGCCTGACCGTGGCGCAGTTTCAGGTGCTGGAAACAGTCGCTTCCGGCAGAGCCAGTTCCCCGGCCGAGTGCGGGCGCGAGATCAATCTGACGTCTTCAGGCATGACCAATGTGCTGGACAGTCTGGAACATCGCGGACTGGTGAGCAGAGGACGGGAAGGCGCCGACCGACGATTTATTACCATCCGCCTGTCGCCTGACGGCGCTGTGCTCTACCAGCACGCTGCACAGGCCGTTTCAGCGTCCTGGGACAAGGCGGTCGAGGCTTTGTCTGCCGAACAACCCTTGCTGTCGGCCCTGTGCGCCGCGCGGCCATCGTCCGCCGCAGGTTAGCGAGAGTTGGGCAGCACGGGTCATCACTGCTTAACGCCAATGCCTGAACGCAACCCCTTAACGACTTCTCGTTGGAGCCACACGATTGATCACCGAACATCCCGTCCGCCTGTTTCTGACCGCACTGGTCGCCGTCGCCCTCGGTGGATGTTCCTACAGTGATCTGAAACCCCAGTCTTCGGTGTGGCAGGGCCTGAAGGCCAGCAGTAAAAAGACCCTGGATGAGGCACCGGTATCTGGCGCCCATTGGCCCGAGCAAACCTGGTGGACGGCGTTTGGCGATCGGCAGCTCGATGACATGGTCCGCGAGGCGCTTGCGGGTAATCCCGGGGTGGCCAGCGCTGCCGCCCGGGTCCGCCAGGCCCAGGCCCTGACAGGCCTGAACCAGGCAGCGCTTGCGCCTCGGGTAGACGCCAGTTTTTCCGATACACGACAGCGATACAGTGCCAACGGAACAGCGGGCGGCGTTTCAGGCACCTGGCAGACGCTCTACCAGACCTCGCTGGGCGTGGGTTACGAGCTGGATTTCTGGGGCAAAAATCGTGCTGCGCTGGAAGGCTCCATCGGCCGTCAGCGGGCGGCCGACGTTGACCGGTACGCGACGACGCTGATGATTTCCTCGGCGATGGTGCAGGCGTATATCGAATTGCAGAAAAACTACGATCAGATTGACCTGGCCGAGCAGGTGCTCGCCCAGCAACAGTCGATCCTCGATCTTACGCACCGGCGCTTCGCCGCCGAGCTGGATTCCCAGGTTGATATCAAACAGGCCCAAGCGAGTATTCCGGCCAGCAAAGCCACCCTCTCCGCGCTCAGAGAGGTCGTGGAGCTGGACCAGAACCGGCTGGCGGCGTTGATGGGTGAAGGCCCGGACCGTGGTCGTTCCATCCGCAGGCCGGCCATCGGCGAGGTCGAGCCTTTTTCGATACCCAGCCGTCTTCCCGCAGAGCTTCTTGGCCGGCGCCCCGACGTGGTTGCCCAGCGCTGGAGAGTCGAAGCAGCCGGGCATGAAATTGACGTGGCAAAGGCCGGTTTTTATCCCAACGTCAACCTGGCGGCCTCCCTGGGCTTGCAGAGCTTTGGCTTTGGCGACTTCAAGGACAGCAGCAGCCGGATGCTCGGGATCGGGCCGGCGATCAGCCTGCCGATTTTCGACGGAGGTCGTCTACGGGCCAATCTGGCCAGCCAGGATGCGGCTTACGACGTTGCGGTCGAAGGCTACAACCAGACGTTGATCGACGCGCTCCACGATATAGCCGATCAACTGACCTCTCTGCGCTGGCTGAAAGAACGCGTGGACCAGCAACAACAGGCCGTTCAGACCGCCAATGATGCCTACGACCTGATCAATCGCCGCTACGGTGCCGGGCTTGCCTCCTATATCCAGGTACTGATCGCGCAAAACGCTGCATTGGCCGAGCAACGCCAACTCGTTGACTTGCGCGCCCGAGGCCTTTCACTCCAGGCCAGCCTGAGCCGGGCGCTGGGGGGCGGCTTCAGTCCCGATGCCATTGCGTCGAACGCAGCCCTGACACCTGATCTTTCGAGTAAATGATGAGCACTCAATCTCCCGCGTCCGGCGTCCCTGTCGCCGCATCTCGCCACTCCGGCCCCGTTGTCTTTATCGGCGCCGGTCTGATCCTCATTGCGCTGTTGGCCCTGTGGTACGGGTATCAAGTTGGCAATGAACGCACCGAAGACGCTTATGTGGACGGCAACGCCGTTCAAGTGACCTCGCAGATCACTGGCACCGTCACGGGGATTGGCGCGGACAACACTGACTACGTCTGCGCTGGAGACCCGGTGGTGCGGCTCAATCCGGTGGACGCCGAAATCCAGTTCGAGCGCAGCAAAGCTGCGTTGGCGAGGGCCACCCGCATGGCGCGCACTCAGTACTCCCAGGTGGAGCAACTGCAGGCGGAAGTCGATCAGCGCAGCAACGATGTCGGCAAGGCCAGGGCGGATGTGCAGCGGCGCGCGCAACTGGCGTCCAGCGGGGCCGTGTCCCGTGAAGAGATCAGCCACGCCGAAGATATTCTGAAAAACGCCGTTGCCGGGTTGGCGTCGACCCGCCAGCCCCTGGCCCAGCGCAGGGCAATGGTGGATAGCACCACGCTGCGGTCGCACCCGGACGTACTGACCGCCGCTGCCAATCTGCGCGATGCCTTTGTCGCCCGGGACCGCACCGTGGTGCTGGCGCCCGTGACAGGCGTCGTCACCAGGCGCAGCGTGCAAGTGGGCCAGCGCATCAGCCCGGGCGTGGCCCTGATGACGGTGGTGCCGCTGGATCACTTGTGGGTCAACGCGAACTTCAAGGAATCGCAGCTTGAACATATCCGCATCGGGCAGCCGGTCACGCTGACAGCCGACTCCTATGGCACTGATGTCGTTTTTCACGGAACAGTCGCCGGTCTTGATGCAGGAAGCGGCAGCGCTTTTGCCCTGCTGCCGGCGCAAAACGCGACGGGAAACTGGATCAAGGTCACTCAGCGTGTGCCAGTGAAAATCGCGCTCGACCCGCAGGAGATCGCCCGGAATCCGTTGCGCCTGGGGATCTCCATGCGGGTAAAGGTGGACACCCGCGCGCAAGACGGCGATGTATTGCGTGCGGACGTACCCCGCGAGGACCTTTACAGCACGGCAGTGTTTGATAACGAACTGAAAAACGCCGACGCGCTGGTCGAAAGCGTCATCACTGAAAATGAGGGAGCCCAACGGGCGCCTGCGCTCAGCAGTGCCAGGCGTTAGGAGGCTGCGATGTTCAGGAAGTACTGGCTGCTGCTGACTACCATCACGCTGTTGTGCAGTCTGGAGTTTCTGCAAACCGGCATGATCGCGTTTGCCTCGGCGCCGATACGCGGTGAAATCGAAGCCAGTCCTGAAGAGTTCAGCCTGGTGGCAGCCCTTTATGCCTGTCTGGCCGTGATCTCGATCTCCAAGCAACGCTGGCTGACCGAGCGCTTTGGCTGGCGCAACTACCTGCTGACGTCCATCGGCATTTATATCGTTGGCGCGGTGATCTGCAGCGTCAGCGCCGATCTGGTCACGTTCACCGCTGGCCGGGTGGTGATGGCGCTGGGCGGCGGAGGGTTCATGACCTCGGCTCGGGTCATGGTGCAGATGATTTCGCCAGGACCTTACCGGTTTACCGGCATCAAGGCCTTTGCCATCGGTCTAGCGTGCGGCACCTCGGCCGCACCGGTGCTTTCCTCACTGGCAGTTGCGTACTCCACCTGGCAGGCTATTTTCTGGATTCTGATTGTCGTGGCGATGCTGGTCGCAATGCTGGCGCTGAGATTTCTGCCGACAGACCGGCATCCGGTCGAGTCCCGTAGTCAGAGTCGACTCGGTCAGGTGCTGCTGCTGGCTGTCAGTTCGTTCTCGATCCTGTACGTGCTTCAACGCTCTTATTACGACTTCTACAACGAAACCACCATCATTCTGGTGTTCGTCGGGCTGGCTGCGTTCGCGCTGCTGGCCTACCTGCGAAACGAGAATAAACACCCACGGCCCTTGTTGAAAGTGCATCACGTGATCAACCGGCGCTACGTCTACGGTATCGCGCTGTTCTGCTTCAGCTATCTGATGCTGGGCGCCAACAACTACGTGCTGCCGTCTTTCCTGCAGTCCGCGCTGGGCTATTCGTGGGAGACCGTCGGGCATTTCCAGTCGCTCGGGCTGCTGGGTACGTTGGCGGCATGGCTGCTGATGTCGTGGCTGTTGCCAAAATCGCCGTCACCCAAAAAGTTCTTCACCCTGGGATTTTTGTCCTTGATCGCCTTCAGCTACCTGCTCGCGGGCATTACCCCTGGCGCAGAAATGTGGACCAATATCCTTCCGGCAGCGATCGACCACAGACCAAGCGTGGGACGATGAGCCATTTACCCACCACATCCAGCTTGTCCAGGTAATCTTTTGCTAGGCGCTCTCCCAGCTGGAGGGTGGCAAATTCAAACGCCGCAGCTTCCAAGGCCATCGCAGAGAAGACGATGGTTTTTATGCCAGCCACTTGTTTTCTGGCTTTCTGATCGTCGTAGTCTGTCGATTCGCTAAGCCATTGCGGTTTGGGAACCGGGTTGCCCTTCTCGAAGAGAAAGCAGCCGAACGCCTCTTCCGCAATCTCACAATAGGTGTCGACCATAGAATCGACCAAGACCCAGCTATCGCGAACCCTAAACGGTTTAGTCGTCTCCATGCTGCCCCCCCCTTTAAAACTAACGATAACGTATTTCTTGCCTATAAAAAGTGTAGATACGCAGCGCAAAACGGGACAGACGTTGGATCTGACCCATATTTTTCTTGAATCATTCTCATTGATGTAGAGCCGAGGTATGCTTTAAGCAACCAAGCTGCTGCAAGACTTAGCTGCTCGCACTGGTAGTACTCGCGGACAAAATATGAGCAATGCTGAGGCCGGGCACTGGGCTGTAGTGCATTCGTGGGTTGCGCAGATGCCGAAACATCGCAGAGACAGGGTCCAGATCGTTAGCAAGCCACTCGCCGAGCGGCACGGTATTGTCCAGGTGCAGTGGTCGCACGCTTAGTAAGTCAGCTCAGTCTCGCAGGGTGTATCAATGCACCATTAGATTAAGCTGGCAGGCTTTCACGACTGCACCGAACAAGAAAGGACAATCAGCTCACCCCGTTGGGTCCCTCCAGCACCTGCCGTACCTTCTTCGCCAGATCGGTGGGCACGTAGGGTTTGGATATCACATCAAACTCGTTGCCCCCCGCATCCGTACGTTCTAGCGAGTTCTCGGAATAACCAGTTGTCAGCAACACCTTTAAGGTGGGGTAAAAGCGCTTGGCTTCCCGGGCCAGCATCACGCCGTTCATTCCACCAGGCATGATCAGGTCGGTAAAAAGCAGATCAAATTGTTCTCCTTTGAGAATGGCAAGTGCCTCCTGGCCGCTGTAGGCCAGTCCGCACGTATAGCCATATTCTTCCAAAACCATTCTGGCCAGTTCCGCGACGTCCGGACGGTCTTCCACAATCAAAACCCGTTCTCGGCCTGATGGCTCGACGATCGCCTCCATGACGGGCAGGGTGTTGAGCTGGCTGTCATCCGCGGGGAAATACATCCGAATCGTTGTGCCGATGCCCTCTTCGGAATAAATCCGGGCCGTTCCTCCGGATTGCTTCATAAATCCGTACACCATGGAAAGCCCTAATCCGGATCCCTTTCCTTCATCTTTTGTGGTGAAGAAGGGGTCCATCACCCGGCTGACGATGGAGGCCGGCATACCAGCGCCGTTGTCAGTAATAGCCACGCTGACATAACGTCCAGGCATCAACCCGTCATATGACATTGAGGCGAGGTTCTGAATTTGTACGTTCTTGGTCTCCATGGTCAGTAGTCGCTGCTGTCGTGATTCCATGGCATCACGGGCATTGATGAATATGTTCAGCAAAGCGACCTCTGTCTGGGTCGTGTCCACCCTGCAATTCCATAGATCGCTTGCCAGAGCCAGCCTGATGTCGGTACCTATCAACGTGCGCTCGGCCATCTCCTGAGATGAGGTGATGATGGCATTCAGGTTCACCACACGGCCCTGAAGCTTCTGCTTACGCGAAAAGGCCAGCAGCTGTTGAGTGAGCGTTTTCGCCCGTTCAGCAGCGTCTCGTGCGTTACCTGCGCTGCGCAGAATCCGCTGCTGATCGTAATGCGGTTTATCGGCGGTACGCTGGATCATGTCCAGATAGCCAATCATCACCTGCAGGAGATTATTGAAGTCGTGTGCAATACCGCCCGTGAGCTGGCCCAGCGCTTCCATTTTCTGAGCCTGGCGCAACCCGTCCTCGGCATCACGCCGGCGGCTGACATCCAGCTGCGAGGCAAAGAAATAGATCAGCTCACCGGACTCGTTGTACACCGGCGAAATAAAAAGCGCGTTCCAGAAGGCCGAACCGTCTTTTTTGTAATTCACCAGCTCAACAGCCACTTCCCTATTGGCAGCGATGGCCTCACGGACCTGCTTGACGGCAGCTGGATCGGTTTCGGGCCCCTGCAGAAATCGACAGTTGGAGCCCACGATTTCATCGCGGCTGTAACCGGTCATGTCGATGAATGCGTTGTTCGCGAAGATTATCGGGTTATCAGGCCGTTTGGGGTCTGTGACGATCATCGGCATGCGCGTGGTCTCCACGGCAGCGAAGAAGATGTTGTGATCTGATCCGCTGATGTCTCCGGTGGAGCTATCGTTTACACGTGTTGGGTGACTCGCCATCGCTGCTCCGGCCTGTATCAAACAGTACGCTATCTGTGAATAGTCTGTATATATGAACAGTCTTTAATGCTGTGGTGCAAGTTTTTGACAGATCGCGTGCAACTGATCGATTTCAAACGGTTTGGGTAACCAGTGCACGCGATGATCAGCCAGTGATTCAGCAGTGGAGTGGTAGCCGGAAGCGACGACGACGGGCGTCGAAGGCTGAAGCCGACGGACGCGCCTAACCAACTCAATGCCATCAATCTCTCCTGGCATCTGCAGGTCCGTAATCAGTAGCCGCGGAGGATAGCCGCAGTTTTCGATAAATCTCCAGGCAGCATCGGCATTGCTGAAAGGCGTAGCCGTGTAGCCATACATTTCCAAAACGTCGATTACCAGATTCAGGATCAGACGCTCGTCTTCAACAACCAGGATGGAGTCCATTCGCAGTAGCTCTACAGAAGAGTGTTTCTGCTCCGACAGAATCTTCAGTGGTTGATTCCTAATAATCGAGTGGAATTTGCCGGCCGGTCAGTCCAGTGCTGCGGTTAAACTCATGGAGTTCCGATAGTCCGGATGCCTGTATAGAAAAAACGGTTACCGACTTATGCACGGCGGGTCAGTCAGTTAGGCTAAGGCATTTTCCGTTCAGTCTCTTTGCTATAGAGAGAAGCGCTATGGCCAACCGTCTGCTCAACTCAGCCTCCGATCCGCAGCGTCTCATTCGTGCTTTGAGGCTGGCTATGGATGCTGATAATCAGACGAGCCACATCTTAGCTGAGCTAAGCCGCAGTCTTGCCCTGCGCAATCAACGAGAGTCGAACATGTCCTACCAGATCAAACAGCCCATGGGCTTTCCAAGTCTCCCACCCAGCCACATCAACGCTCTGGAGCTCGCCCCGGAGCTGCACAGCATGGCAGATACTCTGCTTTACAAAATCCAGATGGCAGACTCGCTCGAGCAACTGAAGTGGACGCACGGTCGAGCGGATGGCTTTGCTTTGGGACTAAATGTGGCCGGGCGGTTAACCCTTTGGCAAGCCGACTATCTAGTAGCGTGTTATGCCGCTGCACGTGAAAAATGCGAGGTTCAGTTCAAAGCTAAAGCCGATGCTAACCAGCGTCAGGCTGCAGTTTTTTCTGGAGAGGCCGTGCCTAACGCCGCTATCTGAGAGGTGTAAGCCTCAAGCCCTCCACGGCCGTCTCCAACTTGGCTAGGGCTTCTTCGCATTCGTGAGCGCATCAGTACTTCTTACGAGCTTGAGGCCACTTCCTGGCTCAGAGATCCTTCTTGGCTTCCTTGTCTAAATGCTTGTCGGCCTTATGGCGTTTGTCATTGTCATGTTTCACGCCTTTATCAACCTCACTGGCGTCGTTCTTGACGCCTTTATCGACTTCCCCAGCGTCGTGGTCGACGCCTTTGTCCAGCTCTCGGTTGTCATGGCGAATACCTTTGGTCACATCGTCTTCGGCAGATGCAAATGGGATAAGAGAGCCGGTTAGTAGAAAGCCGATCATGGCAGATGAAACGAGCTTGCGCATGGTGGAACTCCTGAGTGAAAGGCGAGGTTTCCAAAACCTCATCGCTTTGAGGCTAGACGATTGTGCTAAAACGAAAGGTCTCTAGTTCGTCAGGCACTTCAACCCGTTGGCACTGATCACGACAAACTGCTCAGTCCCAGCGGGAAAGCTGTCCATGTTGTGAATCTCTTAAAAATGGCTGTTTGGCACTGCCGGTGAAGGGGATTTTGAAATAAAGTCTGGATAAGAGGCCAAGGCTATACGCGAAAACGACGGGTTTGTTCGTTGAGTCCGAACGCCAGTTCCGACAATTGCTGGCTGGCCGCTCGCGTCTGTTTAGCCCCGGCTGCCGCCTGGACCGAGAGACCACGAATTCTAACCAGGTTGCGGTCAACCTCGCGGGCCACCTGAGCCTGCTTTTCGGCCGCGCTGGCGATCACCAGGTTTCGGTCGTCAATACCTGACAAAGACTGGGCAATGGCGGCCAGAGCAAGGCGTTTGTGCAAGTAGAGAGATGCAGCGCGAGGGTTGTACGATAGATGGAGATCAGCCGTCGTAAGGATCCCCTTTGTTGGATCAGGCTAATGGGCCCAACAGACCGAGGGCAACAGCAACTCCACCGAGGTGCTCAAGTAACCGTCGCATTTTCGCGAATGTCCACACCTAGACGACAAGCTGATCCACGAAATCGTCTAGAGGGTTAGCTTCCACCAGCAAACCTCGAGAAATCACCGCTGGGCAGATTCTGGTGGCTCAACGTTCGCGGCAAGGTAGAATGGTGGCTTATAGCCATCACCAAGGCTTCACTAGTGCAAGCTGTGGAATCCCTATGTTAGACGCTAGCCAGATTGACCGAGAACTCGAGAAAAAACCCAGCGCTGTACGCTTCTCCGATCAATTGGAACTACGTTATCAGAGCGATATCCATGCTACCCGCCGGCGCCACCTGATCTTATGCTTGATCTTGGGAGGATTCACATTCAGTAGTTTTTCACTATGGACAGCTGTCATAAATCCAAAGGAACTGGTATCAGCAATTTTGCAGATGGTCGGAACATGTGTACCTAGCACTCTAATGGGGGTGTTGCTTCTAAAGAAATTATCTGAGCGCTGGAGAGAGTACGCCTCCATGTTGCCGTCATACACAGGATTTATAGTTGCCTACAACGTAGTGGTAAATGGTGAACAGCCTGCTTCGGGCGAGCAGTCACTGTTTATGTTCTGCTGGCCGCTGATGCTTATGTATGTTAATACGTGCATGAAAAGCCCTTTCAATGTGGCCTTAGTCTATAACATATTTTGCTTGATCATCACGGCTTGGGGGGTGCATAAAGCCCCGATTTCCCTGAGTGCCGGGGGCCTGATAATGACCGCTATAGGCTCTTCATCTTTTTTCTCATTGCTTGGTAACTACTGGTCCAACGCCGAAGCCAGACGACGTTATCTTTATTGGCTCCGTGAGGAAACCAGAGCGTCTAGTCTCACCGATGCCAACAGTGACTTGCAACGTCTTTCAGAGACCGACTCGCTGACAGGACTGGCTAACCGTAGGCACATACAACCGCAACTGGACGCAATTACGACAAACCATTTGAATCGACAGTCCGAGGGTGCAGTATTATTGATCGATATAGACCATTTTAAACGCTATAACGATCATTATGGACATCTCCTTGGCGATGAGTGCCTGAGAGTTGTTGCCACTGCTCTAGGCAGTTGCTTCATATCGCCCTGTACCGTAGCACGATTCGGCGGAGAAGAGTTTATTGCCGTTTTGCCAGATACCTCTCATGATGAGGCCCGTAGGATCGCTCACCATGTACTGCAGACCATACGTGAACTAAACATCGCCCACCTCGGACGTACAGACGGCATCTCCATTATCACTGTCAGCATCGGATTAGCGCACAGTGCGAGTATCGAGCTAACCGACAGCTCCTCACTCCTGGATCAGGCTGACAAAGCGCTGTATCGAGCTAAAAGAGGTGGCCGTAACCGTTTGGAGGACACGGGATTTATATTTTCACAGAACGATGAATCGCTTCTGACCCCGGAGGATATCCGAGAGGCTTTAGCAACAGACCAATTCTGTTTGTACTTCCAACCGCTGTATCAGCTCGAACCTTATCAGCTCACTGGATACGAAAGCCTTATTCGCTGGCAGCATCCCAAGCTCGGAAATGTTCCGCCTGATCTATTCATCGCAATGGCAGAGCGTAGCGGATTGATTCATGCTGTAGGTGACTGGGTTCTGGATAAAGCCTGTGAGCACGCCAGCCGGTGGCACGACGCTGTGAGCATATCGGTAAACCTTTCACCTATACAGCTTGCCAACCCTGATTTTCCAATGAAAGTGGCGGGTGCATTACTCAAGCAGGGTCTTGCAGGGCATCGCCTCATATTGGAAATAACCGAAGGAGTGCCTTTGCGCATAGATGATCAACTATTGAAAACAGTTTCAGGCCTCAGCAACTTGGGCGTGCGACTGGCTCTGGATGACTTCGGTCAAGGTCATGCCAACCTGGCTTATCTCCTGAAGCTTCCATTCCATTCTTTGAAGGTTGACCGTCAGGTATTGAGAATCGAAGAAAAATCCCAGCGCGAGCAGGTGTTGATGGCTCTTTTGAAATTAGGGCATGCTTTTAGTCTCAAGGTGCTGGCTGAAGGCGTTGAGACCGCCCAGGATCTCGAATTACTGCGTGATATAGGCTATGACCACGCTCAAGGCTATTATCTTGGACGTCCTCAACCCAATACATTTTCATGTAACACGTTGCCGCCCACCCAAACCCTGGACCCTTACTGTCATCTTCATATAGTTTCGGGCAACTGACTGGACTTGCTCTTACAAAACCGGAAACCAACTACCCATTAACTTGAATGGTCCTAGACGCTTCTTCGCAGCGCAGCCCGTAATAAAGATGTACAGCTAATATCGCCCGACTCGCGCAGTGTTGGATTCAGCTTCCTGCCGCTGATCCGGATGACTGCTGCTTGCTTTGAACACTACGTGTTTTCCTCGGACAAAGCGTAGGAGCGGCTTGTGCAGCGCCTGCCACCACATTCGTCGAGATAGCTGCACCCATCGAGGATTCACCATGCGTTCGTCCCACCCAATACGTTGTGCATTGGTTGCTACCGTAACTGCCGTCAGCTTGGCAACCTTGGCCGGTTGCGCTCGCGATCCGGAAAAACCTACCTTGTCGGAATTAGCTGTCAGCTCGACCAAAAGCATGTTCCGCACTGACAGCGACATGCAGAAAGTGCTTAACGCCCAAGCGGCGTTCGATCCTAAAGCTATTGAAAAAACCACGCCGGAGGAGGCCCGTAAACAGCCTACTGTGGCTGATGGCGTAAAGCGGGTACTGGCCGACCAGAAGCGTGACAGCAGCCCCACAGCACTGGTCCCGGGCGTGGCAACCCATGAGATCACGGTAGCCGGTGCTGCAGGGAACTTGCCAGCAACCGTCTATACCCCTGCTGGTAACGGACCATTCCCGGTAGTGCTGTATTTCCACGGCGGCGGTTGGGTGATCGCGGACCGCACCGTGTATGACGGTGGCGCCCGCGGCCTGGCCAAGCAGGCCAATGCTATCGTGGTGTCAGTGGACTACCGTCGCGCGCCTGAATATAAATTCCCGGCAGCGCATCTAGACGCTGTTGCTGCCTACCGCTGGCTCACTACCAACGCTGCTAGCATTGGCGGAGACCCTAAACGCCTAGCGTTGGCCGGCGAAAGCGCCGGCGGCAATCTGGCGCTCGCCACTGCTGTGGCAGCACGCGATCAGGGCCTGACCTCGCCTAAGAGTGTGATTGCTGTGTACCCAGTGGGGCAGACCACGACCAACACCGAGTCGTACTTGAAGTACGCTGACGCCAAGCCACTCAATCGCCCCATGATGCTTTGGTTCGTGGCCAATGTGACCAAAAGCTCTGCCGATCTGAAGGATCCACGTCTGGATCTTGTGCACGCCAACCTTCACGGTCTGCCGCCAGTGACTCTGATCAATGCCGAGATCGACCCGCTGCGTGATGACGGTGCGCAACTGGAGCAGGCGTTGCGAAACCAGGGCGTAAGCGTGGAGCGCAAGCTGTATGACGGCGTGACCCACGAGTTTTTCGGCACCGCTGCGGTGGTGGAAAAGGCTCAGGAAGCACAGGCCTATGCCGGCGCTCGCCTGAAGGCAGCATTCTAACCAGCCCTCTGGCTGCTGCGATGTCAAACCGTAGCAGTCAGCACCTTGGCTTACAGCTGGGTAAGATCGTAGCTACCGTATGAGTCGCCTCCGGTTTCATAGACACCTCCAAGCCTCATCATGAGGCCCAAACAGGAGGTGCGATGAACTGGCGCTCGAAGGCTACCTGACGGGGCAGTTGAACAGCCCCAACCTGGTGTTCACGGCCCCCACCGTCGAAGGAACGGCCGGCAGGGACGTGATCATAGGGACCGCTACGTCGGAAGTCATTTACGGCTTGGCCGGCAAGGACCATATCGACGGCGGCATAGGCTCGGATCTGATCATCGGAGGCACAGGTGCTCACCTGTTGATCGCCGGCGGCGACCCCAATCTCTCGGTCTATCGCCGCAATGGCACCAACGACGCTGACGTGTTCCGCTACACGGCGGCGACTGACAGCTACCGGAGAGCCAGAGCTTTGTGGATCTGATTGCCCGGTTCGCCGACAACGATGACAAGGCCGAAGCTGGCAATCACTCTTGCGGGATTGTGGGAGGCCGGGGAGGGGTACCCAAGGTGTCGCTCCTCTTGCTGGCCGCTGTAATCCAGGGCTCAAGTCTCCTTGGATTACAGCGATTACTCGGACATGGGAAAATGCTGGGGTCAGACGCGTTCAGTAGCAAATGTCTACTTTTTCTTTTTGTCTGGGGTTTGAGTCAGTGCCGAACCAGCGACTGATTTTTCTGCAGCAGAAGATTTATCGTCCTTCAATTGCTTACCTGCTTTTGACGCTACGCCTCTGCTGGTTTTTTCATTGCTAGCCATATTGAGCCTCCAGTAGGTGTGCCGGTGATGGCACTGTTTCTCTTCTAATGTATAGCTGAGCGGCTGGCTTTGGGCGAATCATAAACAGGACTTTTTGGAAACTGCTTACATCAGCAGGTGCTGGCACCACTGTTTTCCTCTATTAGTAGTTAGCCTTTTAGAGTCGGTAATCCGGTCATTCCTGCGTCGGTTCTACCGGCAATCGTAGAT
This sequence comes from Pseudomonas sp. W2-17, assembly GCF_041060445.1. Taxonomy (NCBI): domain Bacteria; kingdom Pseudomonadati; phylum Pseudomonadota; class Gammaproteobacteria; order Pseudomonadales; family Pseudomonadaceae; genus Pseudomonas; species Pseudomonas sp. W2-17. The sequence continues at coordinate 67,616 of NZ_JAUFNS010000008.1, forward strand.
TCGCGCCGTGGTGATATTGGCAAGGGGCAAACTGCGTAGCAAATGCACAAGGATACTGATGCACCTACGATCATCCTTGGCTTGATATCGTGCAGCAGCCCCGGCTGGTGGCTGCTTACGGTCGATAGCGGTCGGTCATGGGTGACCGCTTTCGCCCCACAGCTGCCGTTCAGCACGCACACCGTAGCGGTTGCGTAAGCTAAAGTTGCGTGCTGATAGCTCAGTTGCTCAGGCAGCGTTAGCCCACGTGGTCAATGTCAATAGTGGCGTGGCCAATGAGGACCACCTCTGCCTTATCAGCAACCACCAAATCGGCATTGGTGATCAACTGCGTGTAGTCGAATCCGGCTAGCGTGACCTGGAAAGCGTGCCCATCGGCCCCCGCTTCGCTGCTGCGCAGGTAGGTACGATCAGTGTTTTCATCGTAGGTCATGCGCAAGGTACCGTCACGGCCGTCTCCCAAACCGGTCACGCCGAGCGCGGCGACGTCGAGCTTGTCCTGGCCCCAGATGAAGTCAGTGATCAGGTCGCTGCTACCGGCATAGCTGTCGGCGCTGCTCGCGAACACGAACCGGTCGTTGCCTGTACCGCCAGTGAGCTTGTCCGCGCCTAACCCACCGGTCAGCACATCGTCGCCGGCGTTACCCTCCAGCGTGTCGTTTCCGGCGCCGCCGGCCAGCGTGTCGTTTCCCCAGTAGCCATACAGGATGTTCGCCTTGTCGTCGCCGGCCAGATTCACGGGTGTGATCGGCTGCGGGGTGGTCACGGTGGTCGCGTCACTGGGCGGGGCGAACAGCACGGTGCTGGCATTGAGCTCACTGACGTGGTTCCCGCTGAGCAGAACTTCGAAGCGGTTGCCGTTGGCATCGGGCTCCAGCGATTTAAGCGCGGTGGTATCGCCGGCCAAGTTGAGGACCACCTTCAGCGTACCATTGTAGCCGTTGCCCAGCCCGGTGAAGCTCAACGCTGACACGTCGATCATGTCATGGCCGCTGCCACTGAAGTCGGTGATTAGGTCGCGGCTGCTGTAGCTACCACTGGCATCATTACGGTAGCTGTCGCTGAGCCGGGTATACACGAAATTGTCGGCACCTGCTCCGCCGCTCAGGGTATCGCCGCCGGCGCCGCCGAATAGCCGGTCATTGCCCGCACCTGCTTCGACGGTATCGCGGCCAGTGCCGGCCTTCAGGGATTCGCTGGCGTGTGTGCCTTCGAGCAGATCGTTGTGCGAAGTGCCGTTGATCAGCGGCTGGAAGTTGGCATCGGTAATAAGGCCGCTATTGGCCAGAAACTGCACGGCAAAATGTTTGCCATTACCGTCTCGCTCGTAGCTTTCCAAAATGTAAATGCCGCGCAGAGGCTCGCTACGGATGTGCAAGGTATCGCCATAACCATTGCCTAAATGGCTATAGCCCAGAGCCGACACGTCGAGGATATCGTGGGCGGGATCGAAATAGTTGATGGTGTCGGTATACTCGCCTCCGTCCTTGATATAGCTGTCGCCGAGGCGGTCGAAGCGGAATACATCATTACCGGCGCCGCCGTCCATACCGTCGTATCCGGCACTGGAGACCATCACATCGTTGCCCCCCCCGCTGACTAGTTGGTCGTTGCCGCCCCCACCCATTAGCAGTTCATTGGCCAGCCCACCACGTATGTAGTCATTGCCAGGAGTACCCTGCACGATGAGTTCGATCGCGTTCTTGCTGACCTGGCTACTGGCACTTGTGACCTGTAAATCCGTATAGCTGGTGACTTCCTTGATGCCGGAAATTTGGGTCATACCTGTTCCTTATCTGCGGTTGGTCCACAGCACGTGTGGTGTAACGCTATTAACGCCGTTTCGTTGCGGGCAATGGGCCGGTATCGACGAAGCGGCGATAAGAAACGGGTCAATACACATCGTTACGCGGTAGCCTTTAGGTGTTTGACATTCGATGCCAATGGCCGCTTTGGGTCGATAGCGGCCCCCCAAAGACCTTGGGTTTTGTCAGATTTCGGTACTAGATGCCGTCAACGTAACGCCTCTTAATTCGTATCGGGAAGGCTTGCCAGCTGATCGAGCAGTTGGGCACCTACAGCGTCGAATCGCAGACGCGCTTTATCCCAGAAGCCGCATGACAGCTCGTACTCGTACAGTGGCACGATCGGCAGTCGATGGATCTGCCAAAGGTGCCAGAGCAATCCCTGGCCCACCCCCTGACGCTGATGCACAACCTTGATCTTGTTGATGTACATTCGGATACAACGATGACGGTTCGACGATATTGCTTGCTACCTGGCCGCACTGATACCGCTGTAATTGACCCTTGTTCTAAATTTATGTTTTTCATTGCCGATGGCTTCCGTACAGAACGCAGAAAGTTTCTGCGTTTGCCCTTCGGAGTTGCACCGTGAACCTACGTTCTTTAAATATTGCGCCCCGTGCCGCCTTGTGTTTCGGTTTAATCACGCTGCTGGTCATTGCCCTCGGCGGCTTCGCATACGTGCAGCTAGGGAAGCTGCGTGGCACCGAGCAGGACATCGAAAAGAACTGGCTGATCAGCGTGCAGACCGCCGACGACATCCAGATCGCCCTGCTCGGCGCGCGCCTAGAGAGCATCCGTCTTCTGGCGACTTCGAATCCCCAAGAGCAAGCGACCGCCGTGCAGCACCTGGAAGACGCTAAGCGCATGCTCAACGAGCGCACCGACTTCTACCGCAATAACCTCATTTCCGACCCAGAAGAAGGGGCCAAATTCGAGGCCGCAGCGGCGCTGATGAAGACCTATCTTGATGGACTGCAACGCGTCGTCGATCTTCACGCTACCCAGCATGAGCAGGCCGTGACATTCGCCAACACTGAACAACGCGACCGTGCCGCAGCGTACCAGGTCAAACTCAATGAGTTGCGCCAGCACAATACCGACGGCGCTGCAGCAGCAGGCGTGACCGCCACTGAGGTGTATGCCCACAGCATCACCATCGTCGATAGTGTGGTACTCGCCGCGCTGGTGCTGACGCTGGTGCTCGCCACCCTGCTGACTCGCAGCATTGTCCAGCCTATGAGCGCCTCGCTGAAAATGGCCGAGGAAATCGCCGACGGCGACCTGCGTCTTATCCTGGAGGTTAAGGGTAATGACGAATCTGCGCGGTTGATGCGCGCGCTAAACACCATGCAAGGCAACCTGCGAAGCACCATAGAGCAGATCTCCGATGCTTCCGCACAGCTCAGTTCCGCCGCAGTAGAGATGACTTCCATCACCGAGAGCGCCAGCCTCACCCTGCAGCAGCAGAACAGTGAGATCGAGCAGGCCGCCACGGCGGTAAACCAGATGAGCGCCGCCGTCGATGAGGTCGCGCTTAACGCTAACTCCACCTCCGAAGCGGCCAAGGACTCCACACGCGCTGCCGCCACCGGTAACCAGAAAGTCGGCGAAACCCTACATGCCATGCGCAGCCTAACGGACCGCGTGGAAATGACCTCTGAACAGGTACAGGGCCTCGCTGGTCAAGCGCAGGACATCAGCAAGGTGCTGAGCGTGATCCGTGCCATTGCAGAACAGACCAACCTGCTGGCCTTGAACGCCGCGATCGAAGCGGCCCGCGCTGGTGAGCAAGGCCGAGGCTTCGCCGTGGTGGCTGATGAGGTTCGGGCACTGGCTCATCGCACACAAACCTCAACTCTGGAAATCGAACAGATGATTTCAAGTATCCAAGCAGGCACGTCACTGGTTGTGGATTCGATGAGCAGCAGCACCATCGAGGCACACAACACGCAGCGCACTGCCGACGAAGCCGGGATGTCACTGAAAGTCATCGCCGACTCGGTGCAACTGATCAATGACCGCAATCAGCAGATCGCCACTGCCGCGGAAGAGCAGGCTCATGTAGCTCGCGAAGTAGACCGCGCGCTCGTGAGCATTCGCAACTTGGCGCTGCAGAGCAGCGAAGGCACGCAGCAAACCCTGGCCGCCAGCAATGAGCTTTCGCAGTTAGCGGTGAACTTGAATCAGATGGTAGCGCGCTTCAAGACCTGAAATTAGCGTTTAATCTAGTATGGAAAATTGACCGATCAACGATCGGAACTTCATTCCTAGAGGCGCTGACAATGTGGTCGCTTTTCGAGTTAGCTCCGATCTTTCGCCAAGGCCAGAGGCTCCAAAGAAACCCAAGTTGACGATCGTCCGGCAGTCGCCGAGCATGAAAGAATGTGCGTGCTGGGCTTATAGACAGGGAAGTATCGAATCGCGAAATGCCACGCCTCAATCGGCCTCAAGCATCGTCACAGACGGCTGCGGGTCGAAAGCAGTGATCCACGGCCGACCGCTATCGATCCAAAGCGTCGCTCAGCCCTTCGGCATCTTGCTGCGTCTTGACTGCGTGTAACGGGATATCCGTTAAATAGGCCCCCTGACTTTCCGACAGTTCGAGGGCCTTTTCATAGTAAGTCAGTTGCAGCGGCATTTGCTCCACCGGCAACCTGGATATAGAGTAAGCGTCTGGCGAAGTCACCTACGACATTTAGAGCCGATAGATAAAGCATGATACGAATCGTCGAGAAGCAGTATTTGGCCAGAACCTATGATTTTCGACGGGCAGTGTCTAACTATAGCGGCTATTCGGAGGCTTTCAGAAACCGCGACAGCGATTGCGCCAAGACATCGAACACCAATGCGATACGTCTTACTCGCCGGAGGTCGTGGTGCATTGCAATCCATACACCTACTTTAAAATCGACCAGTTTCGGTAGCACTCGCACCAGCCCATGCCGACTCGCTAACTGGCTAGAGCACATCCCAATTCCCAGTCCCGCCCTCAGCGCTGCAAATTGGGCCAGATGATCGTCAGTACGAATGACCGCGCGTTCCGCCGTGCACAAATAGCCCTGTTGCTCCAAGAATGCTACCTCCGTCAGGTTGCGATCCGGGCCAATCAGCGGATACTTGTCTAATTCGCTTTCATAGCGAGGAGTGCCATTCAGCGCTACCAGCTCTTCGGTTGCGTACAGCCCTAACCGAAGATCCCCGACATGGCGGGTCACCACCGCAGACTCGGTGGGGCGATGAATACGCACCGCGACATCGGCCTCTTGCAGCGCTAGATCCTCTTGGCGATTGCAGACGCTCAGTTCCAGCCTCAACTCCGGATGCGCATTACGAACATCTCGCAATAGAAGAGGCAGTACTTCAACACTCATTAAACGACTGCTTGTTACGCGCACGGTGCCCCCTGGCACGCTGGCTTCGGCGGAAGCGGCACGGGTGAATGCCTCGGCGGCCAAGGCCATGGACTCGGCATGGCCAACCAGCTCTCTCGCAGTGTCAGTGGGCATCAACCCCTTTGGCGAGCGTACAAACAGGCTCATCCCGACGCTTCGCTCCAGTTCGTCTATACGGCGTCGTGCAGTGGCTTGCGCCACGCCCAGTGCTCTTGCAGCGGCGGAAAGGCTGCCGGTTCTCAGGACTGCCAGGAAAACGCGCTGAGTTTCCCAATGAAGCTGCGGTGTATTCATACATTTCCTGTGAGCTGCTAGGTAAGTTTGATTAGTTTCAATCATACCCAGACTCGCGCATGCTTTCCCTAACCCTACTTTGGCCATCCAGCGCCCATCCGCGCACCACGAGATAAAATTCATGATATTTTCGGGAACCTGCCGTTGCGGACACGTCACTTTTGAGACCGATTGCCCACCTGTCATGACTACTGCTTGTCATTGCGTCGGATGTCAAAAAATGTCCGCTAGCGCATTTTCTCTGACGGCACTTTTTCCTGCGGCAGGCTTCGCAGTGACCCAAGGCGAAACTGTTATCGGTGGTCTACATGGCTCGACTCGCCACTATTTCTGCGCACACTGTCTAACTTGGCTATTCACCCGGCCCGCCGGAGTCGACGAGTACGTAGGTGTGCGAAGTAGCCTGTTGGAAAACCCGCAGCAGTACCTGCCGTTCATGGAAACCTGGACGAGAGAGAAATTACCTTGGGTGACGACCGGAGCTTCGGTCAGTTATGAAGCATTCCCGGATCCGCAGGATTATCCAGCACTGATGTCTAAATTTAGATCCGGGGATAAGTAAGCGCAGCTGCGTTGCCGTTTTGAAACCCTATCCAGTGGACTCCTTGTGAATGTTGTCCCAAGCAAACAATATTCGTGTCCGGTGAACCTGCCTTGCGCAGTTAAACGGGCGCCCACTCATGCGGTAGCAGCTCCATAATCTCACTCGCCCGCTGCGTCGGTAGGCGCGTGAGAACGTCTTTCAGATAGGCGTACGGATCATGCCCATTCAGTCGCAGATTGGATCAAGCTCATGATCGCCGCCGCCCGTCTCCCGCTGCGCAACGACCCTGCGAAGAGCCAGTTCTTGCGTCCAAGCGCCCATGGCCTGATTTGGTTTTCGGCCCAATTGTTGTCTATGGGTACGGCCCCGTCATCAAGGTAGCGCGACAGCGCTGCCCAGCGTTTCAGGCTGTAATCGAGTACTCTGCTGATGGCCGAGCCTTCGGGCACGAGATCGCGCTGGGCGAGCATCCAAGCATGCAGCATGTCCATCACCGGGACAGCTTTTTCTTGCCGTATTCGGCGCCGTAAATCCGGCTCCAGATCGCGGACTTCACTTTCGATTTCGTACAACAACTGGATATAGCGCAGGGCTTGCTCAGCAAGCGTGCTTTTATTCGTAGCGTGCAGTTCGAAGAACTTACGCCGTGCATGGGCCATGCACCCGATTTCGGTAACGCCAAGTTCGAAGCTGGCTTTGTAGCCGCCAAAATCATCACAGACCAACTTGCCCCTCCAGTCTTGCAGGAAGTTGCGCGCATGCTCTCCGGCGCGGCTAGGGCTGAAGTCGTAAACCACCGCTGCCACATCCGAGAACTGGCTGGTGGCGTAGGCCCAAACATAGGAACGGTGAGTTTTCTTTGTTCCCGGCATGAGCATCTGCACCGGTGTTTCATCGGCGTGGATAACCTGCTGCCCAAGCACTACGTCGCACAACGCATCGACCAGAGGCTGCAACTGTACGCCCGTCATGCCCACCCATTGAGCCAAGGTTGAGCGTGGAATCGCAAGGCCCGCTCTACCGAAGATCGATTCCTGACGGTAAAGCGGCAGATGGTCGGCAAACTTGGCGATCATGACGTGGGCAAGTAGGCCCGCAGTCGGGATGCCCTTATCAATAACCTGCGCCGGAACGGGTGCCTGAATGAGGGTTTGGCAGTCATCGCAGACCCATTTACCACGCACATGGCGTTCAACTGTAAACACGCCGGGCGTGTAATCCAGCTTCTCGCTGACGTCCTCGCCGATGCGCTTGAGGGCGCAACCGCACGGGCAGTGAGTGTTGTCCGGTTCGTGATGGATCAGTGTGCGCGGAAACTCAGCCGGTAGTGCAGTGCGCTTGGGCTTCTGCTTTTTCTTGGTCGCCGCTGGTACTGTTTGCAAGGCTTGAAGCTCGGCTTCAATCGCGGCGATATCGGTGTCGATCAAGTCATCGAGCAAACTGGCCTGCTCAGGATTCATCTGCTCGCTGCGCTTGGCAAACTTCAAACGCTTGAGCTGAGCGATCTCGTGAGTCAGTTTCTCAATGACTGTTTGATCACGGTTGATCTTCTTGCTCATCGTCTCAACGGTTTTACCCATCGTTTCGACCTGGTGGTTGAGCGTCTCGACACGCCGCATCAACTGCGCCGCCAAGGCGCGCAGTTGTTCAGGGGGCAGGTGATCGAGATTGGGTAGCGAAGTCATGCTCAGTGGGCCAGTTCACTCTGACGGTGCCACGCGGGTGCTGGATCTCAACGCAAAAATTCGATGGTGCAGCTTGCGAATTTGCTCCGGTCGGCGGCATGGGCATCGGAATAAATGCAGGTTGCAGCGCTGTGCTTTTCTGCGCTTGCACCCGAATCCATTTGTGGACGAGGTTTGCGTTGAGGCTATGGCTCAGCGCGACGCTGGCAATCGAGGCACCAGGCTGGGCGCACTCTTGAATGACTTGGACTTTGAAGGATTTGGAGTAGGAACGGCGTGTCGGCTGCATAAAATACCCGCTTAAAAGGCTAGAACTGGTGCCCACTTAAAATTAAGTGCACACCATGTCTTGGCTTTGCGGAGTCCGGTAGATGACTTGGCCGGACGGATACCCTGGATTGTCTTCATCCAAGGGTATGTTTTCGAGCGTATCAATCCGGTTCCACTGGAGGTACTGTCGGCTCTGACAAATGCAGGCCAAGGAATAGGATCATGGAGATCGAATGGAGTATTGAAAAATGGAACGCCCGATGGATGACCGTCTCCGGTCGGGCGGTGTGCACCAGCTGCATGGAAAGCCAAGCGTTGGAAGATTGCGAAGAAGCCTTCTGTCATGCCGACGCATGCGCTGTCAGCGATCAGGAAAGCAAACATCCATGGGGTGCATTCCACCATATTCTCGACACTGCTCGAGGGTGAGCTGTCGCTTAGGTCTCAATACCTTATGCTTGACCTTAGAATTTTTGGCGTTTATGGCCTGGCGAGCCCGCTGTAAGGGACCGGAAGCCTAGCCACCCAGCGACGATTACTAACCCCTTGCCCAGGACGGGCGTATACGGGCCCCGCTCAGGCGGGATTTCTTTGCGCGGAATTAAACGGCATGCACAAAAAAACCGCCCGAGATGGCGGTTTTTCTGTCGCAGGCTTCGGTGAGGCCGATTCCTGCACATCCTCAGTGGATGCATTCGCAATGGGTACATCTTACTGCTGGTTGACGTTGATAACAACTATGTCATTGCATTCCCTTGTAGTAGCCCGGGGGTAACCTGGGTTTTAGGTAAAGGGTAGCGGTTTTAAGCCGGGGGCTGGCAGGGGGGGAAGCCCAAGGGGCACAACGCCTCTGGCGTGCTTAAACCCCCGGTTTCGCATCTTCAGCAGGCGGGGCTGCGGCTGCAGTAAATTTTCGTGTTACAGCGCTGCGAGCTATTAAAAATCGAGTACCATGCCAGTCGACGGGTTCCCTGCAAAGTGAGTCGTCCACGAGGTCTGGCCTGGGAAATAACGGTTTCATACTCTTCAAACGGGGTGAGATCCGGGCCGGTGCTGTGAAGGGTTCACCCCCGGCCGCCTCAGTAGATGCATTCGCAATGTATTCCCGAAGGTGGGTGGTAAGCCGGACAAGCCCACCGGAGGATTGGCCTCACTGTAGGAGGCCAAAGTATGTATAAGAAATTTAAGCGTATGTGGGACCTCGTTAGAAACGGATTAGGGGCTTATCACCTCTATGAGTTTTTGCGAGCCCATTGGAACGATCTGTTGTAAAGGATTGAACTGAGGGAAAAGCCGCCCTAGCTTCGGTTGGGGCGGCTTTTTTTCGCCCAAAGGGGATTAGGCGCCTCTCAATTGACAGCAAGGCTATCAACACCTGCGCCGGTACTCGGCAAAGCCGGCCTTTTTCAAGCCCCAAAACCCGACGATCTATTGGTCACTGAGGGGGCTCTTCGCGTGCCCTGGCCCTTGTAGCGCCTCTGCTGCCACTGCGCCCCATGATCCTCTGCTTTGCCCAGAACTCGTCGTAGGATTCTAAACGCGGTCCCGTGACACCAGTCACGGCAGTCGGAGTGTTCTCAAGCGACTTCAACCTAAGGCGTCGCATAACGGGATATCCGTTAAATAGTCCCCCGGACTTTGCGTGAAGTCTGGGGGCCTTCTGTGGAAGGCCACAACTGACTCACGAGAAAGCAGCTGCAGAAGGACGGGGATCCCAATTTTCCGAGAATTTCTGCCGCGGGGTGCAGTTGGTGTGGTGAGCCAGAGCCTAAAAAGTTCGCATTAATAGATCCTACCAAGGTCAGATTCAACGGACCCGTCCAAGCTTTTTCCCAATCCATCGGGTTCCATGCCAAAAGGACAATGTCATGGCTTCAACAGACAGCAAGCCCACCATCGATTACACCGTACGAAGCGGTCCGGGCACCGTGCAGGTCGACCCCTCCACGGGGGGCGATCAAACCTGGAGCGTCATTCTTCAGCCTGACGGCAAGATTATCGTCGGTGGCGAAAGCTTCCAGACCGCCATTGGTTACCCCGGCTCGCCGGGCGATGAAAGCTATGGCACACGCGGCAGCTTCACGGCGGTGCGCCTCAATAGTGACGGCAGTCTGGACAGCAGTTTCAGCCAGGACGGAATTGCCCTCGTGCCCGGCAACCTGGATCCGGAAGCCTATGCTGACTACGTCATGGCGGTGCAGGCTGACGGCAAAGTGCTCGCCGCGCAGCCGGGGCTTGGCGGTTTGAAGGTCGAACGCTTCAATGTAGACGGCACCCTGGACACCACCTTCGGCCACGACGGCGCCGCAGCAATGGTCCCGCCCTTCAACTACGACGGCCTGGTGATGTACGCGACGGCGGATGGCTCGGTGTATGTCAGCCTTCGCGGCACCGCCCAAGCAGTGGTGTTCAAGCTGGACAGCAGCGGGGCTCCGGCGGAGGATTTCGGTACCGACGGCGCACTTGTCCTCAACCCGACCGGGCATTACGGCACCGGCAATATCGCCACAGTTGTGCAGCCAGACGGCAGCGTATTGCTCGGCAGTTGGCTGTACGTGGGCTCCGACGGTCCCCACGACCCGGGCGATCCGGTTTACGCCGTTCAGCGACTAGCAGCCGACGGCAACCTGGATACCGCGTTTGGCGTGGACGGCGTGGTGTACTTCGATACCGCGCTGGGGCTGGACTACCGCGCTGCGATGACCGTGCAAGCCGATGGCAAGATCATCATTGCCGGCGAGAGCAATGACAATACCGCCTTCAACGTACTGCGGCTGAATGCGGACGGCTCCTTCGATACCTCCTTTAGCGGTGATGGCAAGCTCACCGTCCAGGTGCCTCACGGCGATAAGAACTATGCCCACTCGGTAGTCGTTCAGCCCGATGGCAAAATCCTGATCGCCGGCGACGTGATCACCCGATTGAACGCCGATGGCAGCCTGGACACCACCTTTGGCAGCCAGGACGGCCAATACCATGTGGATGGCTCCAGTGAGGCCAATCACCTGATTGGCAACGACACGGCCGAGATCATCCACGGCCTGGGCGGTGACGACGTGCTGCAAGGCGCGGGTGGCCGTGACGTGCTGACAGGCGGGACGGGCGCAGACATTTTCCGCTTCACTCAGATCAGCGACAGCTACCGTACCGCTACGGAAACCGGCAGCGACCGGATTCTGGACTTCGACGCCTCCCAAGACCGTGTAGATCTGATTGCGTTGGGCTTCACCGGCATTGGCGACGGCCACAATGGCACGCTGGCCATCCAGGCCAACGCTGACGGCACCCGCACTTACCTGAAAAGTTTCGATGCCAACGCCGACGGGCAGCGCTTTGAACTGGCGCTCGAAGGCAACCTGACGGGGCAGTTGAACAGCACCAACCTGGTGTTCACGGCCCCCACCGTCGAAGGAACGGCTGCCAAGGACGTGATCACAGGGACCGCGATGTCGGAAGTCATTTACGGCTTGGCTGGCAACGACCGTATCGACGGCGGCAGAGGCTCGGATGTGATCATCGGGGGCGCGGGTGCCGACCATCTGAGCGGCGGCGACGATCCGAACCTTTCGGTGTACGGCCGTAACGGCATCAATGACGCTGACGTGTTCCGCTACACCTCGGCCACTGACAGCTACCGCACCGACACCCAGAGCTTCGTGGACCTGATTGACCGGTTCGCCAACAACAACGACAAAATCGACGTGTCGGCATTGGGCTACACGGGTTTCGGAGACGGCACAGGGACGACGCTGAAGATGGTCTATAACCACGATCTGGACCGCACCTACCTGAAGGATGTGGAAGCGGACGCTCAAGGCCATCGGTTCGAAATCGCCCTCACCGGCGACTGGACCCAGGACCTGGGCAATACCGACATGATCTTCGCTTCCACGGTGCAAGTGTCTTTGGTGGGCGTAATTAGCGCGTCCATCGACTCAACTGAAATGCTGTAGTTAGAAATAACTCTAGCGGGATTTTGGGAGCTGGGGGTGGTGACCAGCGTGCCTTTCCGCTGGCTGGCCGATGTAATCCAAGGCGAAAGGAGTCCTTGGATTACAGCGACTCCACGAAAATGAAAAAGGGTGGCGGCGCAGTAACAGTAGCCTCGCTGTTTTTTCTGAATGAATACCTTACGTGGCATGTCTCATGCGCTGACGGCTCCATTCCGGCGCCGGCATTCCCAGGACTCCCCACATGACTTCACCTCTTAACGTCGTCGCGATCATGAAAGCCAAGCCAGGCAAGGAAGCGCAATTGAAAAACCTGCTGCAATCCGCCCTGCCGCAATTCCAGCACGAGCCTGGGTGCCAGGCCTATGCGCTGTTGACGGATCTCGAAGACCCCACCCGCTTTGTTTCCTACGAAAGCTGGGACGATGAAGCGGCACTGCAAGCGCACATGAAGGCCCCGACCCTGACAAACGCTATGCCGGTTCTGGAAAATATCCTAGCCGAGCCCATGCAGCAGATTCGCCTTAATCAATTGCCGGGCAGCATCGTCTAGGTCGTGGTGTGCCATGCACGCGTGATTGACATCCGATCAAAGGGAATGAGTCATGAAACATATTTTCTTCACTTCGTTGTTTGTTTTTAGCCTGACCGCTACAGCTGCACAGCAAAGCCTCAATCTTCCAAGCTGTGACATCTAAAACCAACAAGAAACAGCCGGCGAGACTGGCGGGCAGATCAGCGATCCAGGACAAGCACATATCTCAGTAAGAGCGAATGTTCTAAGTGCCGATATCAGTACCTCAAGAAAAAAGGCCGTGGTATTACCGAGGTTGAAGCACAGCGCATGGTGAAGCGTGTAGAGAACGTCCGGCATGAAACTAATCGGTTCGTCGAGCAGCAGGGTTTCTTGAGCGCGGCAGAGAAAGTTAGCTTTGACCGTGAGTTCGATGCCATTGCGATGCAGCTGTGTAGGTAAGAAAAATTGAGCAACGCCCAATTCCCGTCACGAGTGGGGCTGTGGCCGTAGAGGAATACCGTGATCGTACCGTGATCGAGCAGGAAAAGCGGCTATCGCGCCTGAGGGCTTGATGGCTGATGGTAACCACGGCGACAATTCACCCAGTCCACCACCAACACAAATAACGGACATGTCGCTGCATCCACCACAAGTCCTCCCCGTGCGGGCTTTGTCAGTAGTAACAGGGCATCATCGGACCTCAGATCGTCCAGGAAAATCAGCCGTGACCAATCTTAGTGAAACGCTTCGTGCAACTGCCAGAAAATGGCGAAATGCTAACCAGGATCATCGTGGCGGCGTCGTGCTGATCTGGCAAGGCGCAGTGTACGGCTGGAAGGATTCCTTGCGTGACGCGAGCGATGAGAGTCCAGGCGTATACGCTGTGAATGAAACAGATCACATTTTCATTGCCGAAGGCGGTGATGAATACAACGGTGCAAAAGGCTGGGTAGCGGCTTTTTTTGAAAGTTAGTAGGAAAAGTCGATGAGTACGAAAAAGCAATCTGCCCCGTATCCATTCCGACTGCCGACAGAGTTGCGCGAACGGCTGGAACACTGCGCGGTGGTGAATAACCGCAGCCTCAACGCAGAAATGATCGCACGTTTGGCGACAAGCTTACGTGAGGTTGAGAAAATCGATTTAGTGGTTGAAAACAACGTCATGCTAAAAGCGCTGTGCGCCAAGTTGGAAGTTCAGGCAGAAAGTTAGAGAAAAGTCTGCTGTGCACCACATGTCTTTGGCAGTAGCAGGGCGCGTCTTTCGCGTCCGAGAGTTCAACGGGAAGATCGCTTCCAGAATGTTGCCGATGTGCAAAAAGAGATCATAGATAGGTCATGGATGAAAGCAGAACTCAGTGATGCCCCGGAACGAATTACCCGAAGAGGCCACAGGCCCTGCGTGCAAAGTCTTGTCGCGTGCCTAGCAATAGGCAGTGTTATTGGAGTCAGCGCTTTGCTGTGGTCAACCCGATCGGAGCCCCACCGAGGAGTCGCGTCGATGGAATCCAAAGCTCAGGTGTTGAACGCAGAAGTGGACAGGGGCTCTGTCATACGCTCGAGTCCAACATCGTTGGACACGGGTCCTAACCCCGGGCCTCGGCAAACCAGCTTCAATAACCAGAACTTTGTTCCCACGGGCGCTCACAACATCGTCACCTTTCATCACAGCCCCTCTATCCCTCCTCGGGCTGAGTCTCCGCAGAAGGTCAAGCTGACGATCGTCGGGCAAACTCCCAGCATGAAAGATCGGGCGTGCTGGCCTTTCAGGCAGGGGAGTATTGAGTCCCGCAACTGTCGGCTTTCAGTGGGCCTCAAGCATCGCGACTAAGGAAAAAGAGTTAGCCGCGCACCGTACCGGCCGGCGATAACATCGACATCTTATAAGTGGATGAAGGCAGCTATAAGTTCTTCGAAGTGCCGGTTACCTATACCTCCGAAGTTGCGGTGAATTTTAGCGATGAATCCTGCACACTTCCCGTTTGATGGCTTTAAGCACACGTCTACGAATCAGCCCGCTGAAGGGGCGTATCAGGTACCAATACGGGCGAAATTGGCGCAGGGCAACGGCATCAAGGCACTGCACGCGTGTTTCCGTAACAAGGCGGGTGAGACCGTCACCAAGTTCATTGGCGCTGAATCCGAGCACTAGACGCGCCGCGCCAGGCTGTTCGAAATGCTTAAAACTTTCAGCATCCGGGACGATTTCTTGGCCGTAGTCTAGCTTCCAAAAGCGCCCCGCCAGACCTAATGCGAGAGCTTTATCAGGAATGGTTCCAAGGTTGGTAAAGTTTTCAAGACTGAATGGCGGACGATTGCTAGCGGGAGCATTACCTAGCCTCCAAATTAACCGCTGCGGCATCTCGCGCAACGCGGTCATCGCCCTAACGAGTCGATCCTCGGTACTATCGTAGCTTTCGACAGCCCCCATTACTTGGGCAGCGGTAGCGCGAATATCGAGGGCGTGACGCTCACGAAAATGGTAATGAGGGAGGTAAATATCAAGCAGTTCCATTGCGTTACCTGCGGTTTTCGGTGCCCAACTCTAGCCATCAAGGCGATCGACACGCAAGGGGTATTTCGGCACTAGGGTATGCCTCCCCTCTCTCTCTTCTCTTAACAGGCGACACGATCAGCCCGGCAAGTAAACGCAATGACATAATAAGCGATCGCACTTTATTGACAGCATGTAAGCCCTCTAAGAACACAGGAAAAGACGCAAGAGCGCGTGGGGTAGCGCGTGATCAAACCGATGTATGAGGCTTGTGCATGGCACGATTAAAATTTTCTGCTAGTCGATATGGTTCCGTCCTCCTATCGCCGGATGCTTAAACGTGGCGAAGGCGGCGGCACCCCAGGCGTTGCTCAGGCAAATTAATTACGCAAGATGCAGACCGGCTCAACCAGAGGTGCCCATCGTTTATGTCAAGCTGCCTTTTGGCATGATTTTACAAGTAGAGCGTCAACATGGAGGATATAAACACCCAACTGGTGATTCTGCTGGTGATAAGGCTTTCGCCGCTCTAGCACTTGGTACGCCTTCTAGCGGGCGTTCATGGCAGAGTCCAAGGCGTGGAACGACCAACTCCTGTTGTGGTGTCTGAAATTATCGTCAAGCGATAGCGAATCTCGGTATCGCCGCCAATCTGGGCGGTCTTTTTCTGTCCTGCCAATGACTTTTATTGCGAGAGCAGATTGGGTTTGACAGAATTGAGAACCATTTCCATTAGTGATGCTCTCGATGGCAGTCAATTCCAGTGTCGCCAGCGTCAAGTTGACCGCCCGCCAAAGCCTGCTCCATCAGCTGTTCGGCGATCACCATGGGTGGTTGTTCGACCGGTTGCGGGCGCGATTGGGTTGCCCCAGCGATGCCGCAGACATGGCGTCGGAAACCTTTGCTCACGTGGTAGCACTGGATGATCCACATTCGATTCGCGAGCCTAGGGCACTGTTAACGACCATTGCCAAGCGCTTGGTGTACGCCAGTTGGCGCCGCCGCGATCTGGAGCGTGCCTATCTGGAGACGTTGGCCGGCGAGCCTGAGCAGTTTGCCCCGTCAGCAGAGCAACAAGCGCTCGCGGTCGAAGCCCTGGTCGAGATTGATCGTATGCTTGAGGGACTGTCGTCCCGGGCCCGGGCGGCGTTTTTGTACAGCCAGCTCGATGGCATGACTTACCTTGAAATCGGCCGCGAGCTGGGCGTGTCCGTGCCGCGTGTTCATCAGTACGTGGTCCAGGGGCTGCGTGCCTGTTTCGAAGCGCGGCTATGACTGCTGTACTGCCTGCTGCTGTGGATGAAGCCATTGCCTGGATGGCCTATCAGCGTTCCGGGTTTTTCGATGCGCAGCAGCAACTGTCTTTCGAGCAGTGGCTTGCGGCCGACCGACACCATCAGGAGGCCTGGCAACAGTTGCAGCTTCGGTTGCAGGCAGCGTTTGCCAGCGTTGACGGTGTGTCGGGCCGAATGTTGGCCAAGGACCGACTGGTTCGTCGTCGTGCCTTTCTGCGAGGGGCGTTGGGGCTATGCGGGTTGGCAGCTGGCAGTTATTGTCTGACCGGCCCGGGGAGGGGGCTGGCGGGACTGCGCTCAGATTTGAGTACCGGCACCGCCCAGCGTGAACGCATCGCTCTGCCAGACGGTTCGTCTCTGCTGCTCAACGCGCAAAGTGCAGTGAACCTGCGTTTCGGGGCACATAAGCGTGATGTTGAATTGCTTGATGGCGGTGTGATTGCCGACGTTCGGGCCAGCGAGCGGGATGCCCTGCGGCTGTGTTCTCGCCTAGGTACTGCGAGCATGGCCGAAGGACGCTGCATGATGATGCTCTTGCCGGAGGAGTCCCGTATCTGGGCGTTGAAGAAAAGCCTGCGGGTAACGCACATCAACGGCTCGGGTGCGACGTTGGCAGAGGGGCAGGGTGTACGGCTGACCGGCAGAGGTATCGAGCCGATCGGCAGGTCCGCGAACAGTGCTTCAGCGTGGTCGCAGGGCATGCTGGAGTCTCACGACCAGACGCTGGCAACGGTCATCGAGGCGTTGCGACCTTATCACCGAGGCGTGTTGACCCTCAGCCCCAAAGCTGCGCGACTGAAAATCTCCGGCGTGTTCAGCCTCGATCAAAGTGAACAGGCGCTGGCTGCAATGGCTGATGTGTTGCCGCTGCGGGTCGAGCATTTCCTGGGGTTCTGGACCCGTGTGTCCCTGAGCTGAGGTCCGCAAGAAAAAATTTTTCAATAGGCTCTTAATATTTCGCTGGCTCATCGCACAAGCAAGACAGTGCTGCGCCGTTTGCAGCTGTTCTGTCCTGACACCGGAGAGTCATTCACCCATGCGTCCTCAGTTCCTTTGCCCTTTGGCCATTGCTGTCAGCATTGTCGTTACGCCTGTAAACATCATTTTTGCTGCAGAGCCGGTCAGCGCGGCGGGGCGCCAGATGTACGCCTGGCTCGCAGGTCCTCTGGAGGCGACGCTTATCGCGATCGGTCAGCGCAGTGGTCGCCAGGTGGTGTTCCTGCCGGATGACGTCAGAGGGCGACAGGCCCATGGAGTTTCCGGCCAACTGACAGCAGAGCAGGCCGTCGAGCAGGCACTGCAGGGCAGCGGACTGTCGCTTTTGATTAGTGGCAGCGGCGCGCTGAGCGTGCAGCCGGAAACCGGTGCGCTGATGTTGGGTGTGTCGAACATCGATGCAGTGTCCGATCAGGAGTCGGCCTACGGTCCGGTCTATGGCTATGTGGCCAAACGTGCCGCCAGTGCGACCAAGACCGACACGCCACTGATTGAGACGCCGCAATCGATTTCCGTAGTTACCCGCGCCGAAATGGACGACCGCAAGAGTGACACCTTGGCAGATGCCTTGGGCTACACGCCAGGGTTTGTAAGCCAGCCCAATGGTTTCAGCCGGGTGGCGGACGATTACACCTTGCGCGGTTTCAACGTTGGCTCCGGGACTGGCAGTATTCTGCTCGACGGCATGAAATTGCAGTCCAGCGTCTACGACGGCGGCATTGAGCCGTTTGGTTTGGAGCGCGCCGAAGTGCTCAAGGGCGCTTCGTCTGTGCTGTACGGGCAGCTGTCGCCGGGAGGCATGATCAACGCCGTGAGCAAGCGGCCCACCGACACCCCGTTGCATCGGGTCGGCGTCGAATACGGTAGCCATGATCGCAAGCAGTACACCTTCGACCTGGCCGGCCCGCTGGATGAACAGGGTGAATTCTCCTATCGGCTCGACGGCCTGTGGCGCGACGCTGACACGCAGGTAGACCACATTCGCGACGACAAGCGCTACATCGCACCCTCTTTCACCTGGAAGCCGAACGACGATACCTCTCTCACTGTGCTCGCCAGCCACACCGAAGCACTCACCGGGCTGACGCCGCCGCTAACTTACGCCATGACCACCTACAGTCCAAACCCTGGACGCAAGATCGGGCGCGACGATTTTGTGGGCGAGCCCGGTTACGATCATTTCAACAGCCGCATCGATACATTGGGCTACGTGTTCGAACACAGCTTTAGCGACACGCTCAAAGTACGTCACGCCCTGCGCTACTACCAATCCAGGGTTTCCTGGAACTACCTGTTGCCGTTCAGCATTTCCGGTAACACGTTGAACCGCCGTTACAGCGAACGTGAAGAAACCTCCACCGGCTGGACCAGCGACAACAACGTTGAATGGAAGATCGACGCGGGCCGCTGGCGCCACACACTACTGGCGGGTGTGGACTACTACCACAAGACCTACGACACCCATCGCCACATCAGCGCCACAGTGGCGCAACTTGCTCCCCGCCTGAACCTCTCGACCTTTGCCTACACCGGGGTAGGGGCGAACACCGCACCCGAATCCGGGTGGGATATCCACAGCCGTCAGGTGGGTCTCTACCTTCAAGACCAGATCACCTTTGACGATCATTGGGTGTTTCTGTTGGGTGGTCGCCAGGACTGGGCAGAAAGCCGTAATTATTCCTTCGTCAATGGCGACCGTACGCCACGCAGTGACCAGAAACCTACCGGCCGTATCGCGCTGTTGTACCTGTTCGATAACGGCGTAGCGCCCTATGTCAGCTATAGCCAGTCGTTCCAGCCGGCCGATGTTGCCAACCCTGGCGTCGCGGGGACGTTCGACCCGATCGAAGGCGAGCAATACGAGGTCGGCATTCGCTACCAGCCACCGGGCAGCAACACGGTGCTCAGCGCGGCGGTCTACGAGCTGACACAGACCAACGCGATCACCTACAACGCCCTGAACGCGCAGTACGAGCAGTATGGCAAAAGCCGCTCCAAGGGGCTGGAACTCGAAGCCAAGACCGACCTGACTGACACCGTGAGCATGACGGCCAGCTACAGCTATACCGACGCGCATGTCTTGGAAGATAACGTCGTCACCAACATTGGCAAACGCCTTGAAGGGGTGCCTTACCACAACGCCTCGCTCTGGACGGACTATCGTCTGGCTGCGTTCGGTCTGCCGCAGGTCAAGATCGGCGTGGGCGCATTGTACACCGGTACCACCCGCACCACACCGACCGTCACTGATCGCAAGATCCCGGCCTACACCCGCTTTGATGCACGGGTCAGCTATGACATCGACGACCATTGGCAGTTGACTGCCAAGGCCCAGAACCTGACCAATGAGTCGTACCTGTCGTGCAATACCTCGTGCCGCTACGGCGACGAGCGCAGTGTCATCGGCTCTGTGAGCTACCAGTGGTGAGGCATGGCAGGCCCCAGCTGTCCGTTCGCTATAGGTTAGGGGTATTCTCAAGAATCCTCGCAGCGGTGATAGGCGGGTACGCCGTCACCGCGCTGTTCACCGCCTGCCTGGCCATCGGGTTGCCCCTTGTCGTGTTACAGCCTCGCGCCGAGACCGTGTTGGCAGCGACGTTGCCTGCCTTCCTGATTCTGTGCCTTGCAGCCATATGGGTTTTCGCGGCACGCTCGGCCAGGCGCGCCTGGCTGGGGCTGCTTGCCGCGATGTTGCTGCTCGGGGGCGTCTATGGGTGGTTGTCCGCCGTCTCCCTGCCCGGTGATGCGTGATGAAAGAAGGATTGCGTCAAAGCATGGCTTGGCTGCACACCTGGTCGGGGCTGGTTGTCGGCTGGCTGTTGCTGGCTATTTTCATGACCGGCACTGCCAGCTATTACCGCAGTGAAATCACCGCCTGGATGCACCCGGAAATTCGCCCCTCGGCGCCGATCAGCGAGGCCGCTTCACTCAAACAAGCGATGGACTGGTTGGAGCAGTGTGCGCCGGATGCTGCTTCCTGGCTGATTGATCTGCCCACGACGCGTCTGCCTGTGACTCAGGTCATGTGGCAAGGTGCAGGGGAGCGGCGTTACAACAGCGAGTGGCTTGATCCAGCCTCCACGCAGACGCTAACCCCGCGCAAAACCTTTGGCGGAGACTTCTTTTACGGGTTTCATTTTCAGCTCAGCCTGCCGTCGCAGATCGGCCGCTGGATCGTTGGCGTTGCCAGCATGGCCATGCTCATCGCCATCGTCAGTGGCGTGATTATCCATCGGCGCATCTTCAAGGACTTCTTCACCTTCAGGCCAGGCAAGGGCCAGCGCTCTTGGCTCGATGCGCACAATACTTTGAGTGTGTTAGCGCTGCCGTTCCATGCAGTGATCACCTACACCGGGCTGATCACCTTAATGTTCATGTACATCCCGTGGGGCGTCGATCTGGTCTATGGCCCCGATCGCGCAGCGTTCTTTCGTGACATTCGCGACTTCAGTGCCCCGCAGGTGCCGGCGCTCGGGAGGGCCGTTTTGGCCTCGCCCGAAACCCTCATTCAGCAAGCCCGGCAGCATTGGGGTCAAGAGCATATTGCTCGTGTGTCGATCACTGCGCCTGGAGCCGTCAATGCCCGCGTCGAGCTGTTCAGGGACACCCTGGATCACGTCTCATCGCAGCCGCAACGGCTGGTGCTGGACGGCGTGGGTGGTGAGTGGGTCGGCACGAACCCGTCAACGGGGCCCGTCAAGGCTTTCTACGGTGTGATGTACGGGCTGCACTTGGCGCATTTCGCCGATCCGCTGTTGCGTGTGTTGTTATTTCTCAGTGGGCTGGGCGGCTGCGCGATGATTGCCACAGGGCTGCAGCTGTGGGTGGTCAAACGCAGAGGCAATTCAAGGCGTGGGGTCTATCGGCATATTGAAGGCCTGAACATCGCGGCAATGCTCGGACTGCCCACGGCGATGGCTGCGTTTCTCTGGGCCAACCGGCTACTGCCCGGCGATATGCCCGCTCGGGATATTCGTGAAATACAGGCCTTTTTCTGCACCTGGCTGCTAACGCTACTGCACGCTCAAATGCGGTTGACCCAACATGCCTGGCGAGAGCAGGCAATGCTGTGTGCGTTGACGTGTGGTGGTTTACCTGTGCTCGATATCCTCACAGGTCCCAATCCAATAAACGGGCTGAACCTGGTCTGCGGACTGCTGGGAATGAGTTTTGCGGTTGTGGCCTGGCGGCTCTACCAACCTGCGCAGCAGTGCATACCACAAACTCGTGCGCCGGGTTCAAGGCCCCCCCGACGCGAGAGGCATTCATGAGCCTGCTGACATGGAGCGCTTTGCTATACGCGGCCCTGACGGCCTTGTGCCTGTCGCTAAACAGACACTACCGTGACGTCTTTAACAACCGACCGATATGGCCCAGCCAGCGGGCGTTGCGTTGGTTGGGGTTCACTGGCATTGCGGGATCGTTACTCTTTTGTATAGCGAGTGCGCCAGATGGCCGATCATGGGTCATGTGGTTCTGCACATTCGCGGTGTTGAGCTGCACTATTAGCGTGGGATTGGCTTATTTCCCGCGTCTCATTACGCTGGCCGGGAAGACAGCGGTGACGGTGTTCTTAACGGCTGTGACCATCGAGTTTTCTTTTTGAGAGGTTTGACGCTGCACTGACCGTCCGCTATCGACCGATTCTGTTGAAACAGTAGCTCTCCTGCTTGGCCTGAGGCAAAATCTGCTCATCGGCCAGCGGGAGAGTACGCAGCATGATGGGACAGTTATCGAGTGGGCAGGATCGGCTGTTTTACTCGTTCAACCTTGAAGACCACATCCCAACAAATCACCTGCTGCGCAGCATTGATCGGTGTCTCGATCTGAGCGACCTGCGCCACTATCTCGCCGATTTCTATAGCCCGATTGGGCGTCCTTCGATTGATCCTGAGTTGATGATCCGCATGCTGGTCGTGGGCTATTGCTATGGCATTCGCTCCGAACGGCGCTTGTGTGAAGAGGCCCATTTGAACTTGGCTTATCGCTGGTTCTGCCGGTTAAGCCTTGAGGATGAAGTTCGCAATCGCTGGACGTTTTCCAAGAATCGACACGGCCGTTTCCGGGACAGTGATCTGTTTCGCTGGCTGTTTAATGAGGTGCTGCGTCGCTGCATGGACGCGGGTCTGGTAAAGGGCGAAGGCTTTGCCGTGGACGCCAGCATCATCAAGGCGGACGCGAGTCGGCAACGTGGCGTGCCTGGCGATGAAGAGATCAACTGGCGCGACCCGTCTCTGAGCACTCGTGCTGTCCGTGAGTACCTCGAAGCACTCGATGAAGAGGCGCTGGCTTAAGCACTTCCCAAGCGCTTTTCGCTGACTGATCCCCTATCCCGTTGGACGGCGGCCCCGGGTGGCCCAGCGTTTTTCGCCTACTCCACGAACTACCTGATTGATGTCGAGCATGGCGTGATCATGGACGTAGAGCCGACACCAGCTCATCGAACCGCCGAGGTTGAGAGCACCAAGACCATGATTGACCGAGTCGAAGAGTTGTTCGACATCAAACCGGATCGCTTAATCGGCGTTACCGCTTACGGCACAGCACCGATGTTGGCCTGGATGGTGGAAGAGAAAGATATCGAGCCGCATGTGCCGGTGTGGGATAAAACCGAGCGTAAGGGCGACAGTTTTTCGATCAGCGACTTCCACTGGAACAAAGACGCTGAGGAGTATCGCTGTCCTGCTAAGGCATTACGTAGCGAATGGCGAGCTTTCAAGAACCTGCGCTCACACGTGACGAAAGCCAACACCATCAACTTCCGATCCAGCCAAACCGACTGCGCGACATGTCCGATGAAAGCCAAGTGCTGCCCCAACACTGCGGTTCGTAAGATCGCCCGCAGTGTTCATGAAGCGGCTCGCGATGTGGCTCGGCAAATCGCGAAGACGCCGGAATATGTGCGCTCTCGTCACGAACGTAAGAAAGTAGAAATGTTATTTGCCCACCTCAAGCGCATCTTGAAACTGGATCGCTTGCGACTACGCGGCATGAGTGGCGCGACTGATGAGTTCACATTAGCTGCTGCGGTACAGAACCTGCGCCGACTGGCCAAACTCATCTCTCACGGGCCGCCAACCACAGGATGGGTGCGCCCGAAATCAGCAAAAACCCTCAAATTAACCCACTGACAAAGCAGCAACGGTCAACGAAGTACCGAAAAACCACTTAACAGTGGTGAATAGGTTCTTTGATGAGGCCAAGCTCAGCGTCACGTTTCCTGAAAAAACGACTTTTTCAACAGAATTGGCCAAAAGCTGCCGGTAACACGCCGACCAACACGCGTTGCTTTATTGGTTGTTGCGCATGGCTTACCCCCAAACAAGGGCATGGTTTTGGGCGTATCAAACAGGCCCGCACAGGGCTACCTTCAGCATCTATCAAATGTACGCTGAGGAGTCGGAGAAGTGGAGACTGAACGAGGTATTGAAGAATGGAACGGTCGATGGTCGATCGTTGCAGGACGTGCTGTATGCACTGGCTGCATGGAAAGCCAAGCACTGGAAGACTGCGAAATCCCATTTCTACACACCGATACCTGCGGAGGCAGTGATGTGGAAGGTCATCATCCTTGGGTAGCGTTACACCACATTCTCGACAATGCGCGTGGGTGAGTTGTTGCTCAGTCCTCAACTCCTTCTATTAATACTTCACCTTATAGGTCGGAGAATCCTCTGGCCGGTTCTCTCTCCGGTCATAGATCTTGGTCGTGCTGATATTGGCGTGACCCAGCCAGGCCTGGACCTTGGCAATATCGGCTTCATGCTCCAAGGCGTTGGTGGCTGCGGTTGCTCTGAGTCCATGGACGCCTAGGCCGTCGACCTCAATACCGGCCTTTTTCGCGTAGGCTGCGACCACCGTATAGATGCCGTTGGCTGTGATACCGGCGCCGGTCAACTTGCCCCGCAACGGGATGAATAGCGGCACCTTCCTGTCCGCCAAATGATGCCCTGAGCTTTCCAGGTACTGATGAATGCGTCCAGCCGCCACCGGGTGCAGTGGCAGGTACCGAACCTTGCCGCCTTTGCCGTGCACCTTTAGATGCTGGATCCCGCGGCGCTCCTGAATGTCGCTCACCTGCAGCAGCGCTGCTTCTTCACGGCGTAGTCCGTGATAGAGAAGAACAGCCAATAGCGCCCGGTCGCGCTGCCCTTTAAGTGTTGCTTCATCCGGCGCCTCGAGCAGCGCTTTGGCCTGGTGATCACCCAGTGCCGGCGTCTTACCTTCGTTGCTTTCTATCCTGGGT
This sequence comes from Pseudomonas sp. W2-17, assembly GCF_041060445.1. Taxonomy (NCBI): domain Bacteria; kingdom Pseudomonadati; phylum Pseudomonadota; class Gammaproteobacteria; order Pseudomonadales; family Pseudomonadaceae; genus Pseudomonas; species Pseudomonas sp. W2-17. The sequence goes on from NZ_JAUFNS010000008.1 coordinate 92,104, forward strand.
CGTTTCACCCCGTGGACGGGATTGCCGCCGGCGATCGCATTGCTCTCCAGGAGGTGATCAAAGAGGCTGGCCAGCGCGGCCAATTTGCGGCGGATCGTGGCGCCGGCCAAACCGCGATGCTCGAGCTGGGCGCGCCAGGCCAGAACGTGCGATCGGGTCACCACACGAAACTCATCGGCCGAAGCCAAACCGACAAAACCGCAGAAGTCTTCCAGGTCATTTTGGTAGGCGCGTCGTGTTCGAGGGTTGTCGAGGTTGGCAAACCACTCGACTGCAGCGGGTACCCGAGCCAAATCCTGAAATTCGACCGCCGTCAGCCTACGCTGATCGTTCTGGGCGGTTTTCGTCAGTTCCTGCATATCTATCTCTCTGTTGGCACCGCTACGATCACTAATGGTCATCCCAGTCACAAAAACACCGCGCTAAGATTTCGGCGTACGAAGATCGGATAAACGGTAATAATCGGTGATAACGTATTTCTTACACCGGCAAGTAAGGCCAGCCTAGCCAGCTAGCCTGATTGATTGCGGGCAAACCTGCTCTGTCTCAGATGACCGCGTCGACCTCTGGAAGAACGTCTCTCGGCATGAACAGCGAAAAAGTTGTGCCGTGGCCTTCCTGGCTCTCAACCGTAAGGCATCCTCCCGCCTGGATGACATACCCGTAGACCATCGTCAGGCCGAGACCTGTGCCTTTTCCCTCTTCTTTGGTTGTAAAGAAGGGTTCGAAGATCCGCTCGATAAGCGCCACAGGCATTCCGGTGCCCGTGTCAGACACCTGAATTCGCACACACGATTGACCGGTTACCAGTAGGGAGCCCTTGGCAGCCATCTGTTCACTGACATCTACATTGGAGGTGCGAATCGAAATGGTGCCCCCTGCTGGCATCGCATCCCGGGCGTTGACCATCAGATTGAATACGGCGCTTTCCAGTTGGTGTGGATCGACCTTCGTCAGCCAAAGGTTGGACGCCAACTCAGTCTCATATAAGACCTTTGATCCCAAGCTTCCACGACCAAGCTCAATTAGCGAAGTGATTAACGGATTCACATTGATCACTTCTGAACCCAGCTTGTGCCGTCTGGAAAAAGCCATAAGCCGGGCTGTCATCGCACTCGCGGTCTGGGACGCGCGCAGTGCATTGGCCAGATGCTTCTTTGCATGGTCGGGCTTATCGTTTTTAAGGTAATGCTCAGCGAGACTTGCCGAGCCCGTTACGGCCGTCAGCATGTTGTTGAAGTCATGCGCGATGCCCGTGGTGAGCTGGCCTACGATTTCCATCTTCTGAGCCTGAAACCGATCGCTGATCATCTGGACCCTCTCTTCCTCACGCTGCCTAAGGAAGGTGACGTCCTGCACGCAATTAACGAAGCCGATCTGGTCTCCACCTTCGTCAAAAAGAGGCGTGACGTTTGCAATAACGTTGCGACGGCTACCGTCACGCCGCTCAACGATCACATCGACATTCAGTGCGGGCTCACCTGTGGCCAGAACCTGCACCATTGGCGTCTGGTCATGGGGCAGGTAGGTGCCGTCACCTGCATAAAGTCTGTGAGCGCCGCAGAACTTCACCTCGGGATCACCCTTGACTGGGGTCTCTCCCCAGATCTCTGCTGCTTTGAGGTTGTAAGCAACAACGACGGCATTTCGATCGCAGATATAGAGCCCGACGGGAAGGTGTTCAATCAGATCCTGGCTGTAACGAGCGTTCCAAGGACCTTGTGTAATCCGGCGATCAGAATTAAGCGCCATGGTGTACCTGTGCGTTGAGAAGCATGCAGCCGGATGGCCGACCTGCATTGTCTCAATTTCCTGCAGGAATCAGGAAGCAGGAATTCTCTAAACTTTGCGATAGCCATTAGCCCGTGCGTACAATCCACCTGGGTGCGTAAAGCGATGTGCTGATCCGCAGGTTAAATTCCAATATCGGTCGGGCCGCCGGTGAGGAATACCCGTGCCTGCGCCAAATACGCCCGCATCGACTGTTATCCCCCGGCCGCAAATCCTCACCAGCCGAGCATTGGCTGCGGTCGAGCGATTCAGTCATATCGAAGCCCTCAGTGGCGTCGTTCTTGTACTCGCCGCTATCGCTGCACTGCTCTGGGCCAACAGCTCGCCCAGCGTTTCCTATGAAACCTTCTGGCACACCACAGTCGCCATCACCATCGGATCCTTCAGCGTGGGTCAGTCGCTGCACTTCTTGGTCAATGACGGCTTAATGACCATCTTCTTTCTCGTGGTCGGAATGGAGATTCGTCAAGAGATCCAAGACGGCGCTCTGTCGAACGCAAAGCTGGCAACGCTCCCGTTAGGTGCGGCACTGGGTGGTGTGCTAGTCCCTGCAGGAGTCTACCTTGCTTACAACATGGGTACGGCGTCTGCACACGGTTGGGCAGTCCCGACCGCAACCGATATCGCATTCGCCGTGGGAGTTCTTGCTCTGCTGGGCAAATCAATTCCAGCCAACTTGCGAGTCTTTCTGCTGGCTCTTGCAATCATCGACGACATTGCTGCAATCCTCATCATCGCGCTGTTCTACACCGCAAGCCTGCATCTTGTGGGGCTGGCGATCGCAGGCACAGGTCTCGCGCTTGTCTTTGTGATGCAAAGGATGGGAATCGGCTCGGCCTGGCTCTACTTGCTGCCGGGCTCGATTGTCTGGGGAGGCCTTCTCAAGCTCGGTGTGCATCCAACACTGGCCGGCGTGATCCTTGGGCTTGTAACACCTGTATGGTCGGCACCGTCTCGGGAGCGGCCACTCGAAATCATGTCTCAGGCATTCCGAGATCTCACGCACCGGGTAGACCAGGGCGAGAAGAAGGTCTCAGCACCACTCAAGCAAATCCGGCTTGCCGAGCGTGAAGTGATGCCCCCTGTGCAACGAGTTCAGGAGGCTCTCCATCCGTGGGTCGCTTTCGTGATCATGCCGCTTTTCGCACTGGCGAATGCTGGGGTCAATGTCCATGGTGCTCAGCTAAGCGATGCAGCTGTGGTTCCGGTCGTCTATGGCGTCGTAATGGCGTTGGTATTTGGTAAGCCCATCGGCGTGGTGCTCGCTACTTGCCTCTTGGTTCGCACGGGGCTTTGCAAACTGCCTGAACAGGTGACTTGGCGCGGGGTGATACTGGTAGGCCTGCTCGCCGGCATTGGCTTCACGATGTCGATTTTCATCGCGGGCCTTGCCTATGACGACGACCGTTTATTGGCAGCAGCGAAGCTGAGCGTGCTATGCGCTTCCTCTGCGTCTGCAGTGGTGGGTTTGCTGTGGGGCTTGTTCAACTTCAGAAAGCCGGCCAGTCGTTAGTTGGTACAGATATCATCCAACTCACCCTTACGTAACAGCGGAGTTTCGCAATGGTTGCTCGGTGGCAATGGCTGTTGATTCGCACGACCAGACGTCTGTGGTTCAGAGCGGGACTGTTTTCCCTACTGGGCGTTGTGACGGCGTTGCTGGCTGTGGTTCTCAGAGACCACATTCCTATAGACCTGCCTGGCAAGATAGGCGCTGATGCCGTCGACAAGATTCTGGGCATCATCGCGTCCAGCATGCTGGCGGTCACGACGTTTTCTCTAAGTACCATGGTCACGGCCTATGGAGCAGCCAGCACGGGCACCACCCCGCGCGCCACAACACTGGTCATGGAGGACTCGACCACTCAGAACGCGCTGTCGACCTTCATTGGCTCCTTTCTGTTTAGCCTGGTCGGCATCATCGCTCTAAGCACAGGTGCGTATGGTGCTCAGGGCCGGGTCATCTTGTTCGCGGTCACACTCGCCGTGGTGGTACTGATCGTCTACACCTTGCTGCGATGGATCGACCATCTGTCCAGGCTTGGCCGGGTAGGTGAGACGATCGACCGAGTCGAGGCCGCCACCATCAGTGCGCTCACTGAACGCTGCCAACTGCCTTACCTGGGCGGTTGCGCCTACCCGGAGCGACTTGTGCAGGTGCTGGGAGTGCTATCGATCAACAGTCGGGAAGTGGGCTACGTGCAGCACATCGACGTGCCTGCGCTGGACGCCTTCGCACAGAAACATGCTGCGTTGATTTATCTTGAGATACTGCCTGGCAGTTTTGTAAACGAAGGCGAACTGCTGGCACGGGTAATGAGATCGAACACCGAGCCGCTGGATGAACCTCAGGTGAGACAAATCCTATCCGCGATCACCCTTGGCGTTAGTAGAACGTACGAGCACGACCCCCGCTTCGGTTTGTCCGTATTGTCGGAGATCGCATCGAGGGCGCTTTCGCCGGCCGTAAATGACCCAGGCACAGCAATCGATGTAATAGGCAGGGGAATTCGCGCGTTCAATGCACAGGCGAGGTCTGGGACGCTTGAAAAGCCTGAAGCACAGTGCAGTTGCGTGCATGTGCGTGGGCTCTCCGTGGAAGAAATGTTTGACGACTTCTTTTCGCCGATTGCGCGTGACGGCGCAGCACTTATCGAGGTCAACATCCGTCTTGTCAAAGCGCTTGCAAGCCTTGCGCATTGCTGCCCGGCTTTGTACGCCGACTTGAGCGCCCGTCACATCGGCGTCGTCCTCGAACGGGCGGAGGCGGCGATGACTCTTGACGGTGACAAGGCGCGGTTGAGAGCGTGCATTGCCGCCTCGCTCCGGTGAACCGGCCCTCAGCCCTGGCGATCCGTGCTCATTTCCTGCAAGGAATAACGCGCTTCACCAGCGTTCCGATGCTCATGCCCTGAACCAAAATCGAGAACACGACGACCATGTAGGTCAGCGATACCACCACGTCCCGGGCATGCCCCGCCGGAAGTGACAGTGCCAGTGCTACTGATATCCCTCCCCGTAATCCGCCCCACGTCATAACGCTCCAGGCGCCGGCAGGCAGCCGAAAGCGTTTGCCCAGCACTGCGACGGGAGCGCCAACTGTCAGCAACCTGGCCAGCAATGTCAGCACGATAACGGCCAGTCCTGTGACAGCAAGCGTACCTGAGAAGTGAATCAGCACCACTTCCAGGCCAATGAGCACAAAAAGAACCGCGTTGAGGATCTCGTCAATCAACTCCCAGAACATATCAAGGTTCCTCTCGGTTTCTTCCGACATGGCGTAGGAGCGGCCTTGATTGCCAACGATGAGGCCCATTACCACCATCGCAAGCGGACCTGAGACGTGCAGATGAGTCGCCAAGGCATAGCCGCCAAGTACCGCAGCCAATGTGATGAGCACTTCTTCCTGATAGCTGTCGATGCTCTTGAGCATTCGATAGGTGATGTAGCCCAACACCGCGCCAACCAATGCGCCGCCGCCTGCCTCCTCGACCAACAGTTGTGAAGCACCAAGCACTGAGGGCGCGTCACCACTGACAATCATCGCCAGAATGAGCGAAAACAGCACGACGCTGACTCCATCGTTGAACAGCGATTCGCCCGATATCACCAGCTCGACGCTTGCGGGTGCACCTGCTGACTTCAAAATGCCCATTACCGCGATGGGGTCCGTTGGAGAGATGAGCGCACCGAATACCAGGCAGTACGAAAGGGGCAGAGCCAGGTCAGTAAGCGAGAGCAGCGCCCAAAGCGCAAAACCAATGAACAGCGTCGAAACCGTCGTTCCAATGACCGCCAGTGATGCAACTTGCCATCGGTAGGCACGTAGCTGCGACAAGTCTACGTGTAGTGCGCCAGCGAACAGCAGCAGCGATAACATGCCTTGCATCAACAGCTCTGAAAAGTCGATGGACTCCACCAGTGAGGTTTCGAATGTATGCAACGCTTCAAAACCCAGTCCACTGAGCGCCATGTTGACGAGCGAAAGCGCTAGCGCAATGCTCATCACGCCAATGGCGGGCGGCAAACCCACATACCGTCTGTTGAGAAACGCTAGCACCGCGGTGATGCTGAGAAAGACTGCGACGGTGTCCAACATCGGTCTACAACCTCCATGGATTAAGGGGGTGAGGGCGTTGCGTTGAAGTGCAACCCACCTGCTGTGGGCTCGGATTTGACATCGTATCTGTTAAAAACGCGAAATTTCAGTCGATGATCTGCTGACAATTACGAGGCGGTGCTGCACGTTGTTTTTCGGTTTGATCCTACCTCCTGAGCACGTTCACAAAGACAGCACCAGGACGCTAGTGGGGGTGGATGTCACAAGGGAGCCGTCGCTGGGGACGTGGTATCAACGAGCCGACGGGCAGCCATTATCCTTCAGGATTTCTAGCCGATAGCTTCAAGACCGGGCCTCTGGCCATCTTGCAGTGAGAAGTCCAATGCGGCTCAGAAATATAAACCTTGCTCCACGCGCCACCCTGTTTTTTTCGGCCATCATTATGCTGGTCGTGGTATTGGGCGTCATCGCCATACTGCAGATGGACAAGCTTCGCGATACGGAAAAGGATGTCGAACTCAACTGGATGCCCAGTATCCGGCAAACCGCGCTGATGAACTCGACCATTCTTCGCATACGCCTCGAGACGCAGCGGGCACTCGCGGATCCCCAAACCATTCAACAAACAGTCGACAAATTTCCCGGCTACCGCAAAGCCTCGAAAGATGCGGTATACAACTATGAGCCGCTCATTGCGAGTGATCGTGAGCGGCAATTGTTCTTGGCTGTAAAAAAGTCTTATGACGACTACGCCGGTCAGCTAGACCTACTGGAGCCTTTGCTGAAATCAGGCGATACAAGCGCCATTGTTAAGCTCGACGCTACCAGTATCCGTCCTCTGATAAATCAGATGGAGGATCAGATCGAGGAGCTGACTCAATTTAACAACGAAGGCGCCACCCTTGCCGGCGCTCAAGCGACGCAAGTTTATGACTCAGGCTTTTACCTCGTCGTCGGCTTGATTATCTTCGTCGCGCTCCTGACCCTTTGTTTGGCAACTCTACTGACTAAAACGATCACGTCGCCCCTAGGAAACGCTCTCGGTGTCGCTGAACGCATTGCCTCTAGCGACCTGACAAAAGAGGTTGAAGTCAGCGGAACGGATGAAGCAGGTAGGCTTTTGAGTGCATTGGCCAAAATGCAGCAGAACCTTCGAAGCACGATCATGCAGATCGGGGACTCCTCATCCCAGTTGGCTGCGGCATCGGAACAAATGACTGCGGTGACTGAGCAATCTAGTCTTGGCCTGGTGTCGCAGAACGATGAAGTGAATCAGGCCGCAACTGCCGTCACCGAGATGAGCGCTGCGGTAGACGAAGTGGCACGCAATGCCGAATCGGCTTCTGAAGAGTCCAGACGAGGCCAGGGCTACACGGAGGTTGGCCTGGAGCGCGTATCGCAGACCCTAAAGGCCATAGAGAAGTTGTCGAGCAATGTGCAGGACACCAGCGAGCAAATCACTGGCTTGTCCAATCGTGCACAGAATATTTCAACAGTGGTTGAAGTGATCAGAGCCATTGCGGAGCAGACCAATCTTCTTGCGCTCAATGCAGCGATCGAGGCCGCTCGGGCGGGTGAACAAGGCCGAGGCTTCGCAGTCGTCGCCGATGAAGTTCGAGCCCTCGCTCACCGCACGCAAGTGTCGACGCAAGAAATCGAACAGATGATCCAGGCTATTCAAAACGATTCCGACCAGGCCGTAAAAGCGATGGCCACCAGCAGAGAATTGGCTGCTGAATCCCTGAGTGTCGCTGGCGATGCCAGCAGTTCTTTTGACCAGATCGCCACCGCCATTACGAGCATCAACGAGCGCAACATCCTGATCGCCACCGCTTCGGAAGAACAGGCGCATGTCGCCCGGGAAGTTGATCGCAACCTGGTCAGCATTCGAGAGCTTGCCTCCCAAAGCTCGGCAGGCGCCAGCCAGACCGCAAGTGCGTGTAACGAAATGTCGAAGCTTGCGGTTAACCTGAATCAGCTGGTCAATCGTTTCAAGGTCTAAGGCATTCATACCTGATGGCGAGTTCGTCCGATATCTCTGGATGTCGGACGCTCAAACGGAGTGCAGTCTAAGCGCGAAGATACATGGCGGATCGAGTTTTTAGGCGTCAAACTGCGCTGAACTGGAGGCTGATCGTCCAGCAGTTCCAGTTGGCAAAATGCGAGCAGTGATGAACTATTACGCCTAAAAATAGAGTTTCAAATCAGGAGAAGGCCTCGTGAGCTATCGCCTGCTCAACTCAAGTCTTGATCCGCATCGTATGATTAGCATGTCGGGGGTACCACGCGATCTGCAGCAGTGCCTACGTACATGTATTGAGCGAATTAGCAGCGCGGAGAGCATTATGGAGCTGTGCCATGCCCATGGCCGCGCTTTAGGGTTCAGCACGGGTCTGGGCGTGGCTGAAGCAATCTCCGGTGCGCAGTTCAATGCGCTGGGTGTAGCCTTTGAAAGGGCTTTTGAAGACCGTCTTGTATCTTTAAAGGAGCAGCTGCCGCCGGTGATAAACTCAAACCAGTTAGATTCATAACGTCTGATGCTTGCGAGTCACCCGCCAGGCGCAATTTCGCTGGGCAGAATGCCGTCGGACTTTTTTAGGTTTTCTTTGCTGCGCCGCCTAACCTCCAAATCAAGCGTGCTACCCCTAGGCGGACTGGACCATAAAGCCCGGGCAGCTATCTGCAAGACATGGACTCGAAGCGCACACCCATCCGTACACCCATCCCGTTGCAATGTCTGGTCGCAACAACCTCAGCTTTTCAGACTTGTTACTGATGTGGCTATGCGCACTGCTTCGGTGGGTAATCCTCAAGGTTTCCCTCGACCCGTCGATAGTATTTTATGTCAATGCGGGTCACTGTCATGTTCAACAACCGGTTAAAAAACAGAATCCAGCAATTGGAAACACGGCTGGGGGCTCTTGAGCAGGTCAAGGCGACTCTGGATCTCGAAACCGTGGCGGTCACCCTGGATGCGGCAGGTGTCATCCTGGAGGTGAATGCTCTGTTTGAAACAGAGCTGGGATTCACCCGGGCGGAATTGTCAGGCCGCGCCCTGCGTGAGTTCAGTCCCTCTGAACTGAGCGGTGACGTACATCAGCGTCGGGCTCTTGATGCAGTGGCCCAGGGCAAGCATTACAGCGGCACATTGCGTCTGTGCAGCCGTGAAGGTCGGCACGTCTGGCTACGGGCAATGGTTATACCTTTCGCGGGTGAGAGCGGACGTGTAGAACGAATCGTTGTGTATTCCAGCGTGCTGACAAGGACAATCGAGGCCTCCAGAGAGAACGAAGCGCTGGTGGGGGCACTGATGCGGTCCACTGCCGTTATCGAATTTTCGCTGGACGGAATAGTCCTGGCAGCCAATCATAATTTTCTGAATGCTATGGGCTATACGCTTCCCCAAATCCAGGGCCAGCATCACCGGAGCTTTTGCCTGCCGTCTGACGCTCAGTCACAAGACTATGAACAGTTCTGGCACACCCTGCGAAAGGGATCGTACGTTGCTGGAAGGTTTTGCCGCTCGGATAAACACGGCAAGGAAGTGTGGCTGGAAGCTTCATACAATCCAATAGTGGATGCCAATGGCAAGCTGTACAAGATTGCCAAGTTGGCCACCGTTATCACCGACCAGGTCACCCGAGAGCGCGCTGTTTCCGAAGCAGCTGGCATGGCGCACGGCACCTCAGTTCGAACCAACGCCAGTGCACAGCAAGGTCGCGAGGTCATTCAGAACACCGTCACCACTCTCAATACGCTTTCGGCCTTGATGGAAGATGCTGCCCATGGCATTGAAGCGCTGGATGCCCAGAGCCAGGAAATCGGTACCATCGTGAAAACCATCGGCAGCATCGCAGACCAGACTAATTTGTTGGCTTTGAACGCAGCAATCGAAGCGGCACGTGCCGGGGAGCAGGGCCGGGGTTTTGCTGTGGTCGCTGACGAGGTCAGAAATCTGGCCATGCGAACCACTAAAGCAACTGCAGAGATCGTCGAGGTGGTAAAAAAGAACCAGGTACTGGCCTCGACTGCGGTGAGCATTATTGGAAAAAGCAGGCAGCAGGCCGGGGAAGCGCTTGATTTGGCCAGTGAGGCAGACGAGGTGATCAAGGACATTCAGCAAGGTGCCAACAGTGTTGTGACTGCTGTAGAGCAGTTCTCAGGTCAAGCCGGGTATTGATGGATTTGTAGTCTTCCGTGTTCAGCAGCTTTGCTGCTACAAGGTAATGCGTGATATTCAGGGGATCCCATGCTCGATGCTCTCAAGCAATCCATTCGTAATCTGCATACAGCCCATTGGGCCAAGCTGGAAGATGACTGTAATGGGTTATTCATTCGGATCGAGCAGGCACGAAGAGAGGGGCTTGTGACTGGAGAGCAGGCCATGCAGCTGATCTATGATGTTCGCAACGAGCGTTCACGATGCTTTCGCAGCGTGAACCGCTGTTTTGTGCGGCGCTCCGCTGCCGAGTGAACAACTGCTACAGAACAAGCATCGCTGTCATGGTAACTGATACTGGGATAAATATTTTTTGGGTACCGCTAAGAAATGGCTTAACAGCGTGTGGTATGCCCACTGGCTTAGGGCATGAAAAGAGCATCTACGAATCCGGTGACAGTCCAATCTTGTCACTGCACTGGCGTACAGTCAGCATTACTCAGCGATTGAACGGGCACTTTCTTAAGCGTGTCATGATGCTGGCTTACCTAGGAAAATTAACAACGGCTGTTGGGTGTGGATTGCTCACACAGGTTATCAATCGACCTTCAACACTGTTACGGCCTTTAGTTTTAGCGCAGTAGAGAAGCCGATCTGCCTCTTCTAAGGCGGCTGTATAGCCTTCCTTCGAGGGTGAACTGATCGCCACCACGCCTGAGCTGATCGTTACGATCCCCAACGGGCTACCTGAGTGATCTATGAGTGCATTGGCGATCGATAACCTGACATTGGCAGCGACGTTAAAAGCCCCAGCCAGATTAGTTTCAGGCAGCAGGATCACAAACTCTTCGCCACCATAGCGGGCCGCAAGATCGCCCGGCCGATTGACGCAGGTGCCGATGATTTCCGCAACTTGCCTCAGGCAGTCGTCCCCCCCCAGATGGCCGTAGAGATCGTTGTATTGCTTGAACCAGTCGATATCTAGCAAGATTATGGCTATGGTTGATCTGTTCCGGCTTGCCCGTCCCCATTCTTGCTGTAAGGTAGCATCGAAACATCGCCTGTTAGCCATATGTGTCAAACTATCGGTCCGGGCGATGATCTCAAGTTCGGTTCTAGCGATGTTCAGCTCAGTTTCCGCAGTGATTAACTGCTGGATCTGCCGGTACAGCAGGGCGCCCAACAAGACCAAGGCCAAAGTGATTATACCGATGAGCGCCATGGACCTATACGCGTATGCCCACCAGGGTGCGAAGATATGTTGGCTGGATACACCAGCAGCGGCAACGATGGGCAATCCAGATACCCGCCGGTAGGCATAAATCCTTTCTACGCCATCCACCACTGACCTAATCACGGCGTTGCCATGATCGCTCTTTGGCAGATAGAGGGTAAATATATCGCCCTTTGCCACATTGGTGGTCATCAACGCTGTCAACGTAGGCCGCCGAGCTAGTAGATCACCGTTGTTGAGCGCAAGGAAAATAACGCCCTGGTCGTCTACATCCATGCGCTGGAAGAACGTTTGGAAATATGCGACAGGCACGGTTGCCAGAGCAACACCTGCGAACGATCCGTCAGCAGCATTGATACGCCTGCTGACCGGTATGACCATGTCGCCCGTAGTGCGGCTCTTTACAATGGAGTCAACGTGAATGGATTCATCGGTGTGGTCGCGGTGATAAACGAAGTATGCGCGGTCGACGTTGTTCAGCGTCTGCGCGCCACTTGAAAAGGAGTTTGCAACCCAATTACCTTGAGCATCGTAAATAAATAGCCCTTGGATCCCTTCTACGTTTACCACGTCTTGAGCCATCAGTTCCGCCAACCGTGATAGCTGATCCTTCGCTACACCATCGTGCTCCACGCGTTCGACAATATCTCGCAGTGTATTATCAGCTTGGCGAATGGTGTCCTGAGCTTGTTGTTCAGCGGCTCGAACGATATTCGAAACTGCAACTTTAGCGTTAGCAGTGCGTTCGTGCCTAGACTGATTTATCTGCCACGCTGTAGCCAGAATCAGCGATATACACACTAATGCAATGAAGCCGATCAGCGCTCTGGTAAGCGCTGAGGGAGAGAGCCTTGTTGATACAAGGTTGAAAAACTTCATAGATTCGTCATCAGATTGACTGTAAGACAACGACGCATGCAGTTTCCGTACCCTAAATGCTGTCTGTTTTGCGCAGAACGTCTACCGCCGATCTGGCCACGCGAGAGACGTAGGACGGCCATTGCGTCATTACCGCAAGGCGCGCCGGCCTGCAGGGTACATTGCACCAGATCGATTAAAAGGGGGACTTGGCGCAAACCATTCGACTTAGAAATCGATGGTGCCCGAGACTTTGACCAGACGCGGGTCGCCCTGGCTGAGATAGCCGCCGTTGGCTGAGGCCCAGTAATTCTTGTCGGTGATGTTCTCCACATTGACGCGCAACGTCAGGTCCCGTTGATCGACTTTAAGTTTGTAGCGCGCCCCGGCATCGAACCGGTTCCAGGTGGGAAGGCTCAGGTTATTGGCCTGATCCGCATACTGGCCTCCAGTACGAAGCATACGGGCGCTGAGGGCAGCTCCCTCCAGGCCAGGAACGTCCCAGTCGACGCTCGCATTTAGCTGGAAGGTGGGCACCCCGATGGCATGGTTGCCATCAGTTAGCCCGCCCGCGGTCTTCTTCAGCTCCGAGGTCATGCGCGTGCCGCCTGCCATCAGGCGAAGGCCTTCGATAGGCTCACCAAACACGCTCAGCTCAACGCCTTTGTTCACTTGCTCGCCGTCGCGAATGTAGAGGCGCTGGGTAGCATCGACGTAGCCATCGCTGGGCTTCTCGATTCGGAACACGCCGAGATTTGCGCCGAACGATTGCATGTCCAGCTTGATACCCGCTTCCAGTTGCTTGGTGCGGCCAGGCGGGAAAGCTTCCCCAAGGTTGGTGACGTTGGTACCGGATGCGACCGGCCCTTTGGCCAGGCCTTCAATGCGGTTTGCATACAGGGAAACTGTGTCAGTCGTTTTATAGACGATGCCGTACACCGGAGTGGTGATGGATTTGTCGTAAAGCGAAGTACGGCTGCCGTCATTGGCCGCGTTAGTCGCTCCGTTGGAGGTGGTGCCGTCGTACGAGTAGTTCTCTACGCGCAGCTGCTGACGGCGTACGCCATAGGTCAGCAGCAAACTGTCGTCGAACAAGCCAACTGTGTCGGAAACGGCCAGGCTTCGGTTGCGGGTTTTGCCGGTGACGCCCGGATCGCCCATATCGCCGCCAGTGCTGGAGACCGCCGTTGGCTTGGGCAGACTAGGTGTGGTGTAGATATTGGTATTCCCGGTGACCGGGCGGTAGAAGGTGTAGGCGTTCTCTTGCTGGGTCCAGAGGGTAGAGGCGCCAATCGCGATCTGATGACTCACCGGCCCGGTTTGAACATGACCGTTAAGCCCCGCTGCGAAGCTGGTGTTGTCCTCATTGTGCGGGATCTCAGAGCCGCCGACAGTTGCAACGCCGTTATTACCTACGAGCGTTGGCGTGCCGTATACGCCCGTTTCACGCGTATGCTTGGCGCCCCCTGCAAGATAGGCAGTCCAGTTTTCATCCAGGTCCCAGTCGCCACGCATCATGCCGAACGTGTCTTCGGTTTCGGTATTAGTCCAGTCCTGGCCGTAGTTGTGGCTGGCGTCAGGGGCGGTCGGGATTTTGGTCGCATTACCCAATTGCACGGTGTTGCGTAAACCGTTGATGCGCTGTTTTTGGTAGCCAAAGTCGGTAGAGACGCGAAAGGTGTCACCCCGATAATCGAGTCCCGCGACAAACAACTTGGTGCGCTGGTTTTCGTCATCAATCGCAGTGTCGCCTTCGCGTTGGCTGAGGTTGACTCGCGCTCCGAATCGATTGCCCTCGCCGAAGCGTTGGCCAAGGTCCAGGTGCTCACCAACGCGGCCGTCAGAACTGATGTCTTGGGTGTAACGTCGAGTCGGCACGTCTTCCGCACGCTTGGGCTGCAAATTCACGCTGCCACCCAAGCCCGTACCGGTGGGGCTCACGCCGTTGATAAAAGCGTTGGGGCCTTTGAATACTTCCACCCGCTCAATCGCGTCCGTGGAAAGAATTTGCCGAGGAAGGACTCCGTACAAGCCGCCGTAGGAGATATCGTCGCCTGCCAGCGGCAAACCGCGGATCACAAATATCTGCGACTGGTTACCGAAGCCGTAAGACTGGCGCACCGACGGGTCGTTAAGGAGTACGTCTCCCACATCTTCAGCCTGCTGATCCTCGATAAGCTGGGAGGTATAGCTGGTCATGGTGAAAGGCACGTTCATGTTGTCCTGATTACCCAGAACACCCATCTGCCCGCCACGAGCGACCTGACCACCCGCATAGACATCAGGCAGCGTGTTGGAATTGGCCTTGACGGCATCCGCGTTGATGTCAGTAGCACCGAGCTCCACCGCAGAGTCGGCAGCATTGGCGATGAAGCTCGCAGAGCAGCAAAGCGCAAGCAGGGTGGGGCGAAACGGATGCGAAAGGAACATTACGGGCTACCCAGCAAGGTGATCAGAACGGGTTGAAGCCTCCTTGGCAATGCGAAATATTCTCATGTGAGAATGATATCAGAAAGCTTAAGGAGATAGTCAGTTGAAATCACAAATTTTTCACATCGCATATTCTGCCAATGCCCTTGAGGAGCAGACCTAGACCTGCTCGCCACACGCGCTGCTTCTGAGGGTGATACTCAAGGTTTCCCTCGTCCCGTCGATAGCATTTCATGACAATGCGAGTGTCTGGGATGTCCATCTGCCGGTTACAAACCAGAATCCAGCAAGGGGGAAAAGCCGCTTAGGACTCCTGAGCAAGTCGAGAGTGAATCTGGATCTAAACCCCATGGCGGTCACTTGGACGCAGCAGCGCTGCTCAATGTGTGGAACGCTCGGTCGGGCGCTGGCTGATACTTAATGAAGAGCGGGTCGGTTGCGTGGTTTGCTCACAAGGCGCAGTTTCCCAGGGCAAACTACTAGAGCGTCGCTTTTTGGTGATAGCCCCAACCTTCGTTGGTAGGCCCATAACAATGAAGCTCCCCAGAAAAAGACATTCTTCTTTATTGGAGGAATAAACAGGTTCTATAAACCGACACCATGGCTTATGGGATGATGGCCATATGATATTACACGCTGTTAGCTTGGCCTGTGAGGCCGCCCATGACCTATTTACGCTTACCCAGTCCATACCGTCTGATACAGCTGCTTTTTCTCATTCTGCTTACCGTCATGGGTCTTTCCATTCTTTGGGAGTTCGAGCTGGAGGCATGGGTGATGCGGGGGCTTGGCCTTCCCTATGACGGCATTTTTGAGGACGGGGAAAGGTTACGTTTCGTACTGACATCTACGGGCTTTTCACTGATCGCCATGATCGGGCCGGGAGTGATGCTTATAAAAATGATCAGTAATGCCAGACGCAACTACCTTCAACTGGAAGGGTTGCAGTCCCATACTGAGAAGCTGGCAAGGTACGACTCACTCAGCGGCCTGCTCAATCGGCGTGCCTTTATGGAGCTTGTAAACGAGCAACTCGCTCAGTTGGAACCTGTGATTGTGATGCTGATCGACCTTGACTATTTCAAGGCGGTTAACGATCAGCGCGGGCATGCAACGGGTGACGCAGTGCTCATTGAGGTAGCAAAACGACTGGAGGAGATTGCAATCAAGTACGGCGGCATCGCTTCGCGTCTAGGAGGCGATGAATTCTGCGTCGTATTTACCAGCCGCAGAGAGGAACGCGAGCTGGGCCTCATTGCCGCAGATGTGATTTCGCGAATAGGGGCGCCGATGCTCGAGAAGCTTCGACCCTTCCGGCAGGGGGCTACAGTTGGCATCTCTCGTTCGTGGGTCGACGCTACCGAAACCTCAGCGCTGTTGCACTGCGCAGATGTAGCAATGTACCGGGGTAAGGTCATGGGTCGTTCAACTTACCATTTTTACGAAACCGAGCATGGTCTTCAATATCAGGCTCAAATTGATGAAGACGCTGCGCTTAAACAGGCAGTGGAACTTCAAGAGATTGTTCCATTCTATCAGCCAATTGTGGCACTGCCGTCTCAGGAAGTCGTCGGATTTGAGATCTTGGCTAGATGGCTCAAGCCAGATGGGAGCACTGGGATGCCTGCTGATTTTATTCCAGCGCTCGAACGCCTAGGGTTGATCCCCATGATGACTCAATCTCTCGTCAAGCAAGCTTGTAGTGCTGCCAGGGATTGGGAAGATCACCTTCATCTTTCGCTGAACGTCAGTGCAGCAATGATCACTGACGAACTTTTTCCTGATCGGTTTCTGGATCAGTTGCGCCATGAGCAGTTTCCATTTGACCGCTTTGAGGTCGAGATAACCGAAGAGGCCTTGGTCGGCAATATCGAAGCGGCCGAGCGCAACTTGAACAAACTTCACGCAAATGGCATCACAGTGGCACTTGATGATTTCGGCACTGGATACTCAGGCCTTTATCATTTGACACGTTTGTCCATTGATAAAATCAAGATTGACCGGTCTTTTTTTGAGCTCGGTAAGACTGATCATCGTCCAATGGTGGAAGCTATTTTAGGGATGGCACGTAGCCTGAAAATGAAAGTGACGGCGGAAGGCATCGAGGACTTTCACTCACCCTCCCTTCCGTCGTGGCTGGCCAGCAATGGGTGTAACTATGCTCAGGGGTATCACTACGGTCGGCCACAGGCTTACGTTTCACGCTCCGTAGCTGGGGTTCCGGATCCTGAAGTTCTATCGCGACTGTAGCTGGTCGTGCAGCTCCTGTCAGTTTTCTTGCCGGCCTTCTATTTAATACCTCACCTTGTAGGTGGGTGAATCCTCAGGCCTGTTCTCCCGCCTGTCGTAGATCTTGGTCGTGCTGATGTTGGCATGACCTAGCCAAGCCTGGACCTTGGCGATGTCGGCCTCATGCTCCAGGGCATTGGTGGCCGCCGTCGCTCGAAGTCCGTGTACGCCCAAACCGTCGACCTCAATCCCGGCCTTCTTCGCGTAGGCCGCGACCACCGCATAGATGCCGTTTGCTGTAATGCCGGCACCGGTCAATTTGCCTCGCAGTGGCATGAACAGCGGCACCTTCCTTTCGGCCAGATGATGCCCCGAGCTTTCCAGGTACTGATGAATACGCCCGGCCGCCACCGGGTGCAACGGCAGGTACCGCACTTTGCCGCCTTTGCCGTGCACCTTGAGGTGCTGAATTCCGCGGCGGTCCTGGATGTCGCTCACCTGCAGCAGCGCCGCTTCTTCGCGTCGCAGCCCGTGATAGAGAAGAACAGCCAATAGCGCCCGGTCGCGCAGCCCTTTGAGGGTCGTTTCATCCGGGGCTTCAAGCAGCGCTTTGGCCTGGTGATCACCCAGTGCCGGCGTCTTGCCCTCGTTGCTTTCGATCCTGGGTCGTTTTACCCCGTGCACGGGATTGCCGCCGGCGATTGCATTGCTCTCCAGGAGGTGATCAAAGAGGCTGGCCAAAGCTGCCAATTTGCGGCGGATCGTGGCGCCCGCCAAACCGCGATGCTCGAGCTGGGCGCGCCAGGCCAGAACATGTGATCGGGTCACCACGCGAAACTCATCCGCCGAAGCCAAGCCGACAAACCCACAGAAGTCTTCCAGGTCATTTTGGTAGGCACGTCGCGTCCGCGGATTGTCCAGGTTGGCAAACCACTCGACCGCAGCCGGAACCTGGGCCAGCGTCTGAAATTCGACCGACGTGAGCCGACGTTGATCATTCTGATGGACTTTCGTCAGTTCCTGCACATCGTTCTCATAATTGGCTCGTTTGAAGTCATTGGCCATGCATCTAGTCACAAAAGCAACGTCAAATGCGGCAGCTGACTTCGAAACCGATAAACGGTAATAATTGGTGATAACCTATTTTATCGCCAGAAGAGGAGGGGCTTTCTGCCAAGCGCTGGTGATCAGCCCGGCAAGGGTCCGCTTTAGGCGAACAGCCATCCTTGATTGTTTGTGGGCACCGGATGCAGAGGAGGGGTCATTGGAAGACTTCAATGATTTCCTAAGTTTTCACAGTGGATGCGACGTCCGTGTCAATCTGGGTTAACAGCTCCGTCGCTTTACTGCTAAGCAAAGACCCGGCTTGAAAATACCCCATCACGGTGCCGACGCTGCGGTGCTCCGTCATCGCCATGACTTCGCCGAGTGGTACTCCCTGACGCCCAGCTTCGGTGACGAAACCCGAGCGCAAACTATGCGCGGCCCAGTCGCCAGCCAGCCCTGCTAACGCCGCCCTGCGCTGGACGATGCGCGCGATTTGGTCTGCGGATAACGCGGTCGTCCCGACTTTATTCCCCTTATACATTCGCCGAAAGAGCGGGCCGTGATCCGCAGGCGCAACGGCCAGCCAGGCAGCTAGTGCTTGTGCCGCAGCCCCTCGCAAGGGCTTTTCCCGCCGAATTCCCCCCGTGTCTGTCTTCGTCGTGCCCAAAGCGTACAGCCAAGTGCCCTCATCAAGTTGGCGCACATCTGCGATCTGTATCCCCACCACTTCCGAACGTCGACGGCCGCCGCCGCTCCAGGCGAGCAGCAATAGCGCGCGATCACGGATGCCGCGCACGCCATCCGTGCAGGTCGCTAACAGGGCCTGCAATGGCTCAAGTACCACTGCGGTTTTTTTTCTAACCTGAACACCTTGACGGCTCTGCGCTTTTCTCGCCTCACGTAGCAACGTCCTCGCCGCTATGGACTCGGTGGGGCTGGCCCACTGATTGATGCGATGCCACTTGCTCAAGACCGCTAAACGGTGACTGACCGTATTGAAAGCCAGAACTCCAAGTTTGCTTTTGACCTTAGCTTCAACCAATGCGGCGTCAATCGGCAGTGGGAGGAGGTGAGCCCAGCCACCTTCCGCCAGCGGACGAGCCAGATGATCGAGAATGAACTGGATCACGACGGTTTCCGGCAACGCACCGTCTCCCAGCGCGATGCCGAACCGTAGGCGCAGCCAGGCTGACCAATAGGCGAGGGCGCTGCGATAGCTGCGCACTGTATTGGCCGCAGTGCCTGCCGCCATGAATGCTTCCGCTGCGGTCTGAGCGCTTTGCGTCAGAGAATGCACCTCTAAATGCGTTTCGCTGACCACCCGAACTTGATCTGTATCATTTAATACGTTCAACGTACTATATTCTCAGTAATTAATTTATAAGGTCGGATAAACTACGATTATCAGACCTAATATATCTGGAGGTAGCGCATGGCGGTAGGAGTACCGGAACATGAGGTATTTGCGGCTGCGGACGCGGTTTTAGCCCGTGGCGAAAGGCCAACAGTGGAACGAGTCCGCTTGGAACTGGGTCGCGGCAGTCCAGCACGTGTTGGTAGCCTGCTCGATCAGTGGTGGGAAACTCTGGCCGCGCGCTTGCGCGGTGAAACTCGGTTGCCGGGATTGCCGACAGATGTAGCCCAGGCCTTTATTACCCTCTGGCAGCAGGCGACTAACCTGGCGCAGGGCGTAGTCGAGGTCTCTTTGGCGGATCAGCGGCAAGTGTTGATAAACGAGCGCGAGCATCTGGCAGCAAGCGAAGCTAAGGTACGGTTGGAGCAGGCGCAGGCACGTCGGCAGACGGCCGAGGCACTGGCGGCCCGTGACGTTGCCGAAATCCGCCTCGCCGACTTGGAGCAACTACTGACCCAGCGTCAGGCGCAGATTGACGACCTCCTACGCCAACGCGATGCGTTCCATGCCGAACGTGACAGCGCGCGCCGGCAAGCCGACGAGATGGTGCAACAGAATAGGGCCTTACAGGAAAAGGTCGAGCAACAGCGCGCTGAGCAGCAGGAGTACCTTCGGGGCATTGAAGACCGCGCGCACCGCGAGGTGGATCGTGCTCGGGAGGAGAGCAGGGCGGCTGCCATACAACTCAAACAGTTGGGCAGGCAAGCGGAGATCCTTGAGAAAAGGCTGACCTCCGCGCTAACCGAGCTCGCCGATGCCCGGCGAGAAGTGGCGATTCATAAAGAAAGAGCAGAACAAAACACCTGCAGCGTCCAGCAATTGCAGGCAAGCCTGGCAGCTCAGTTAGCCGCACTTAATGGAGCCCAACAGCAGTCGGCCTCGCACGCGGCGCGCGCCGAGGCGCTAGGCGAGCAGGTGCTCCAGCTTCAATCACTACTTAAACCCAACCGCAAGAAAGGCGTCTCAACAAGCAGCGAGGATAACCGCTCTTGATATGTGGTAGTCGGGCGGCAAGCTACAATGGAGCTGAAGATATTAGTGGCGGAGCATCCCGACAAGCGCAGAAAGCTGGGCCATTTACCGAAAACCTGCCTCTTCCTGGCAGTTGAGATACTTCAGCAAGGAGCGCAGGGATTGCAGAGGGGGAATTCATCGTCGACTTTACTTTCGACCTCGGAGAAAGCATGCATCTCAATGTTGCTGACTTGCTAAGTATCGAGTTGGCTGACGGAGGCGCAGCACTCAAGCCGAGGTGAGATGCAGGTGCTAGGTGCTGAATAAGGCGCCGGGGCAGAGAACCGAGGCCAGGTATCCATCGACAGCGGAATGCGTTGACATCCCAACTGCAAAGGCTAACGTTACTCGCAGCGAACCGATCCTGGAGGACGGGCATGAAAACCAAAGAAAGTGAAGACGTGAAGGCCGCGGCGCGTGCGAAGCTAAAGAAGATCCAACAATCGGCAGGGTACAAAAGCTTTTTTAATGACTCGGCAGTTGAGGCATTTGGTCGCGTTGGGGGCACCGCGTTTGCTGGCAGGCCTTTGAGCGACAAAGCTTAGGCTGCCCCGGCCCGAGTTTTCCCACGGCTTGCGCGACCAGACGATAATCCACTCCGTAGGAGGTGTGGGGCCGCCTTACGACCCGCGGCTGCCAATCCGAAGGACGTCGATTCAGTAGACGAGTGTAAGTTGCAACGCGTCGTCTTAGGTTCGCAAACTGTGACGCCGGTGCATTGTCGCTATAGCTGAATACAGTCCGTTGGAGATAGCGATTATTTGTAGACAAAAAAGCCGCCTTTAGTAGGGCGGCTTGTAGTGGCAAAACGGTCGGGGAGCGTTCTGCCAAATATCACAGTGATCATCTGACGGGGCCCATTTTCCTAAAAACTGCCAGGCAGGGCAACCGCTTTGCGGAGCGCGGAGCCCGTCTAGCTACCACCCAGCGTTGAGTGAGATCCATCACTGTCTGGGGAGATCGAACCGTGGAGTGGCTTGTTCTGGCCGAAAGCAGCCGGTCGTGGGTTACTGCTTTCGACCCATACGACTCTCGGCCGTAATCACGAAAGCCGACGCGACTCACCCATTTGGGTCTGGCGGTATGCTCGAAAGTCGTGAGTGTTTGGTTTATGAGTAGATCCTCTAGCCAACGGGCTGCCACATCAGTGCAGCCTCAGACCTAGAAAGGCTTCTACTTGCGATTGTTCCAGCGTGTCAGCAAACCTTTCATTGTCCGGCTATCGCCGAAAAACTTCCCAATGATGCTCAGGTCTTCTTCCTTCAGCCCATCAGGCTTCAATTCCTTGAGAACGGCATCGGTACCCAGCACTTTCGCCCAAGTGGCCATATGGCCCTTGGCGGTCTCAGAGGCTGCATTGCGAAGTTCGCTCAGCAACTGCTTGGCAAAGTCGACCCGCTCCTCGTGTGTTACCAGCCGCTTACTGATGTCAACGCGCGACGCATGGACAGCAGACCAGCTCAGCGGACTGTCTGGCATTTTGAAGATTGTGATCGCGAGCGTGAGTACCTCTCGCGACTCTTTGTGATCCTCTCCACCCTCGGCTCGAACGATTTGTTTGAACAGGCGAGCGCGGTGTTCATCCGTCGTCTCTGCGTCGAGAAGAAGTTTTTTGAGATTGCTATGGGCCTCTGCGGCCAGTGCCCGACACCATAGAGCCAATGCCAGATCAGGATCTTGAGTATTGCCACGCATGCCTAGAAGCAGCACGGCTTTGGTGGTCTCAAAGTCTTCTTGGATGGACAGGTTGGGCGTCAGCGCTTTCCAAACGCGCTCCAACAATGCTACTTCATCAGGCTTCGCGAAGTTGATTGGGTCAGGCAGATGGGCCATTTGCTCCACTGGAACCTCATGCCCACTCGTGCTCAGGAACTCAACGGCTTCTTCTGGGCTTTGCTCCCAAACGAAGCGAGCGATCTCTACAAGTGTCGTGGCCAGGGAAGACGGCGCGATCTCGTCCACCAGCATGCTGTTCAGCGACGCTAGCGCGTGCCGGCCAACGCAGCATGGTGATTTTGTAACGGCTACACGCGCCTCAGAGATCATCGCCTGCAGGCTATAGCCGCTGGTGAGAACATCTTCTGACGGCCAGCGACCGACCATCTTGCGGTGTAGCTCTTCGTAGACTTCAGGGTAATCCTTGGCATTGGTAACCAGTTTTTGTAGAGCGGGGCCCAGAATGCTCGGGCTGCCCTGAAGCATTACACGGCTCAAACCAGGAAGCAGGAATTTCAGGTATGTGTCCCACTCATCTACTTTGCTTGGCACTGTTGTCAGAAGCTTGTCGAGATGTACCTGGAGATCGGAGCTTCCCCAGTAGGCCAAAGGAATGTAGGTGGCAGCGTCGCTGTAGAGACTCTCATCTCGCTCATCAAGCTCTGTGCCTTCTGTCAGCTGTGTGAGGTGCGTTGCGACGGCCTCTTTGTTTCCCTCAGACAGGTTCTCATACGCCTCAAACATCACCTTGCGACACTCGCGAGGAACGTCTTCGAGCGGTGTTGCGATCCAATGATCCAAAGCCTCGCCAAGCGCTTCTTCATCAAGGATGACGAATTTTTCCAAGACTGTGGCCGCGTCGTTTTCGTAGCCTTCGATTTCGCTGAGCCCCGTGGAGAGATCGGCATAGGCCTGGTAGTGCGAGGCATCGAAGCGTGGAAGCCGCGAAGCGCCGATTTCGATAAGCAGGCGGAAGGCTCGCGGGTAATCGAGTGGTTCCTGTTTGACCTCCCTGACACGCCTGCAAAGGAGTTTCAGGCATTCCAAAACTTGCTTGTCTTCGGCGGAGCGGTGGTGCTGCTCTACTGCATTCAGCACGCAGCTGATTGGCTCTGGCGCATAGAGGTTGCTTGCCGCTCTGATCTGTGCCCACATCTTGATCCGGCTGTCTTCACCTTCAATGGCCAGTTGGGCCCAGACGTGATCAACCCTGGCTAAGGTAACTTCCGCCCCCAGCGCGGCCAGCGCGTGGCCTTCATCGATTTCGCCCGCTTCGTGCGCGTGCAGGGCCGCAGTCAGCTGATCCACATAGGCCGGCCCAATCTCTGGAAGCAGCGCTGACTCAAAACTGTCCATCCATTTATGTAAGTCGAGGAACGGAAGCTTGAGAGAGCCTTTTGCGGTGGTCACCGTTCGTTCAGTAAGCCAATTCATCAACGTTAGTTTGGCTCGGACTGGCAAGCCATGAGCCTCCAGCACGTATAGCGCTGTGCCGGCGGCGCACTTGGCGATGCTGATGGCTTCTTCCATGTTGGGTGCTTGGCCCGTTGGAAGATCAAGCGTGCCCGGCTTCTCAAGGTTGAGCAGGCTGTCGATGAGCACAGCAGCTACGTGTTGCTGATCCACTGGGTTGGCGGCCTTAACGATACGATCAATTTTCTCCACACCTAGAATCGTTCGCAGCTCTAAAGAGGTGACGAGGTCATTGCAAACAATGCCAAGCACCATTTCCCGTGTACGGACTGGCAGACGATCAATGATGTCTGCCACCACACGCATTGCGTTGAATTTCAATGCTTGCTCAGTGCGATGCAGCTCACTGAGCATGTTGTGCAACAATTGACCCTCGACGTCGCTCAGCAGGTCGTTTGCTCGCGGGGAAAGGGTCTCCAGGAAGCCCTGAGTATCACCCGAGACCAGTTGGTTGTAGATCCGTGAGGCGTGAGCACCGTATTGGCGAGTGACCGTGTCTTCCGAGAGCAAGAGAAGGCTCTGCAGAGATTCTGGCCAGTTGATGCCGACCAGGCTCGCCAGGAACTGGCGCAGATCCCGGCAACCTTCAACGAGTATGGGATTGTCATCCCCTTCCTGCGTGACGTATCGCTTAAGGACGTGATGTGCCTCCAGCGGCTCGTCATGTAGAGATGTTTGCCTGACCATCAGGTTGGTCAGTCGGAGCAGAAGCTGGGGATCGTCCTGTAGGTCACGATAGAAACCTGGAAAGCTCACGCGCGCTGCGCTGAGCGCGCCTAGGGCGATCGGGTGCTTTGTGACTGCTCCCTCATGCAGGCCCCCTGGGCGGTCACTGCCAATGGCGTCGAATTCGCGCGTCTTGGCGAGCCACCAAGTCTGAGTGAAGGCGTTGACGATCTGAAGCGCATTACGTGGGTCGGTTACATTCACATGAATCATGCGATCCACGATCTGCTCCACCGAAGCGCCCTTATCAGCGATATCTTGTACGAGCTCGGGGAAGCGTTTGAGCTTCGAAAGCGCGAATTGGCGCATGTCATTGCGCGGTGGTGGTGGAATCTCAAGTCGGAACTGGAAGATGCGATCGAGATAGCGACGGGCATCGGCAGAGCTGAAAATCGATCCCGGTTGCTCAGGGTTGCTCCGGCGTTTGAAGAGCGCGTCTGCGACCTTGCCTTCATCGCAGGAAATGACAAATACCAGCCCCAGGTTTTTTGGCAGTTTTTCTATGGGGATTTCCATGAAGGTGCGGACAGCGTCCAATCCCAACACCATTTCCTCTGCGGATAGGCGATCGAGGTCATCCACGAAAATGACCAGCCGCTCGTAAGGCACTGAGTTGTCTTTGCTGGGCTTAAATTTGCGCAACTGTTGGAGGAGCAACTCCTCGTACTGCTCCGCACTCACGCTGGGCAGATGCACCCGAGTAACGGTGTTGAATGGGTTAACTGCTGAGGGCTTCATGACGTTAATCAAGTAGGTGTAGACCGCACTGACTGCGGCTACAAACAGCCCCTGGGCTATGCCGCCGTCCAATGGCAGGAACAGCAGCCCGACGATTACCAAGATGACGTAGGCAGTGAAGGCGAGCGCAAAGGCGGGCACCGGCGCTGCCCAGGTGTGAAGGTGCTCCTTGATAAGTTCCTTGACCTTCTTGGGCACCGATGTGGTGTGAGTCACGTTTCGGTACAGGTCGTCCTGCAGCCTGCTCTCATCTCCGCCCAGCTCCAGGAACACGTGGCGAAGAAGCGCTCGTTTAATATCTTGCTCTTTTCCACCAAAGCGCCAGGCGTTGAAAGTGATGCTCTTGAAGCGCTGACTTCTGGGCTGCTGTCCACCAGCAGTCGAGGTGTCGTCCGCAAGTGCCCTTGTATAGAGTTCCTTCACCGAGCTCTTGCCGGTCCCCCAGCCGCCCAGCAAACCGATGCTGAACGGGGGCTGATGCCTTTCATCCTCGATCAAGCAACGCAATGCTTGAGCATAGTGGCGGTGTCCGAACGCGTCCTGGTCTTCGCGTTCAATGTGGCGATCCAGTACGGCGGGCATCATGCGACGCGGATCTTGCATTAGATCATCCCTAAAAACTGTGGCAATTGGCTACCTTGGTAAGAGCTTACTTACCTTGTGGTCGAGTGACTAGCGCATCTGGGGGAAAGACCCAAAGCCTGGCTGGCTTTTGACAGGAAGCTTGGCTTTACAAATATGGTGAGGCATCGCGGCGACGCCAGCGTATCAGCGCTCTCGCCACGAACGTAAGAAGGCCGAAACGTTAGCCCAACTCAAGCGCATTCTGAAACTGGATCGCTTGCGACTATGTGAGTGGCGCGTCCGATGAGTTAACGCTGGCCGCCGCGGTACAGAACCTGCGACGTCTGGCCAAAATTTATCTTTCAAGGGCCACCAGCTATGGGATAGGTGCGCCTGCACGAAGCAAAAAACCTCAAACTAACCCACTAGCCAAGCTGCAAAACTCAACGAAGGGCCGAAAAACCACTCAATGTGGTGAGTAGGTTCTCCGGTGGTGGTTGTGCCTGAGCTCAGGGGAGCTGAAAATCTGACTTTTCAATAGAATCGGTCGCAAGCATGCCCTCCATGACCGGCAGCTTCTGGCCGTGAGCTGCCTCAGGACTGGGTATTCGCATCACGAATCGGTCTGAGCACTATCGCCCCATTAACCAATTCGATGCTCAAAGAATCACCTAGACCGACGTTTATTGCTGCAAGGACATCAGGTGGGAGATCGATGATTACGTCTCCGCTACCATCACCTAGATCTTGGCACTTCACGATTGTCCGCACGGATTGAGTCATAAGGGAAAAGGTCTGGACTGATGGGAAAGGCCTCATCCTACGCCAGCATGGCCCCTCCACGAAGCCATACAGCCTGTCCGGCGAGCAGCCCTATCAAACCTGACTGGCACCTTTACCCTCGCGCGAAGTCTAGGATCTCGTGGAGCGCAACCCACGGAGACTCGGATTTTTCTCCCTTGGCCGCGCATATCCGAGCATGAGAAAACGGCCTCTCACAATCTTCCAGTGCTTGGCTTTCCAGGCAATCACTGCAAACCGCTTGTCCTGCAACAATCATCCACTGGGTGTTCCATTCTTCAATCCTCCGCTCATTGTCCATAGCCGGATCTCTTCCGTGTGCGCTCTAGAGAACTGACGATACATTCGGGACAGCCGCATTGATACGCTCAAAAACGTACCCTTATTTGAAGGTAATGCCGCTATCCTTAAAACACGAGACATTGCGCTCAGTAAGCGTTCGTCACTGCCAGCTGTCGGCCAAAATCGGTCGTTCGAAAAGCAAGAGCGTCGTGCACGGATAGTGATGGCGCAGCTTTTGAGCACGGCATCAAAGAGGGAACATCACCGAATGGCGCCGCTCGTATGATTGGGTTAGCATCTCAGCACCGCGTCAGGAGGCTCTAACATGGCTGCTGTGCGCAAAAACATCGTCATATCAGGTGCACAAGACCGCTGGATCAAAACTCAGATCGAGTCAGGCCGGTACGCGAGTTACAGCGAATGCATCCGTGCGCTCATCCACTGTGAGCAGGAGCGATCTGATATTACCGAGGTTATCCGTTCTGCACTGATAGCCGGCGAGAACAGCGGCGAACCTATCACATTCGACCCGGAGGCATTCAACCAATTCATGTCAGAGAAGAAATGATAGCGTATTGATATCGGCAAGGCATCAGCGGGCGTAGGATAAGCCTCATCCCGTCAGCCGAGGGCGAATCTGTCGCAATGACTGGAGCTGCGCTGGCTACTCTGAAATGTCAGGACCGGAGGGATGGTAGCTGGGACCTCATTCCGACCACCCCGAAAGCATAAACCTCATTGCGGATTCTTTTTCACATCGGAACGGTTTCACCTACAGATCCCTTGGCCTACGCAGCTCCGCTTGTAGAGGAATTGAGAGATATCAATAGCTATGCGGGGCAATTTCACCATGACACTAACCCTGGGGTCTGCGACACTCTTCCAGTAACCACATCAGAACTTCTCACCTATAGCCAGCGGGCGCTGACTCTGGTTTATCGTGGGGCGGTATAAGCACTTTTTGGATCATCGCCACCTGAAGGCCGCTGTTGCCCGATTGCAGCCCTTTCCTACAGGCAGCAATCGGCCAGTTGCGAGCGATTGACTGGAGACATAATACTGCTATTGGTTAGCGGGTTGGGTGGAGCACTCCTTTGAGCGTGCTCACGACCCGAGATTTCTGGTGCGGGTAGGGCTTATCGAACTTTGTCAGCCAATCTTCATTTGTATCCGTCTTGGGAATACCCTAAGCTCCAAGTGCTTAAAAAGTATTGGTAGCGCGTCTCTGCAACGCAACGGCCATCATTTTTTCCGCGATAGTGTGTATCGTCTCCCCACCAAAGACTGTCACCGCAACCTCGAACAGAATCTGGTACCCCAAGAAGAGCCACGACTTGCTGTTGCGTAGTGCCCGTGCGTATTTGCTCGAATGCGTGACTTGCGTGGCTTTCTAAATGTGAACTGAGGTATAGGCCAAAAATGGTAGCTGCTATTGCACTAACGGTAGCCAGCGCTAGTATTCGATTCCATGCTGTATGACTTGGCACACATGATTTCCATAGGGCGTTAGATCACGATAGCTTAGCACCAAGCGAAGCTGACTTATGCGCGGCGCAAGCGGCCGCTTTTGGTCGATAGCTGTCAGTAGGAGCTACGCGGGCGTAGGATGGAAGCTCTCCCGCCAATGCAGGGAGATCTTTCCCTCATCAGTAAATCAGTGCAGATAGTCGTGAAATGCCAAGATCCAGGTGATGACAGCGGAGATGTCATCATCGATCTCCCATCGGATGTCCTTGCAGCAGTGAACGTCGGCTCGGGCGATTCCTAGAGCATCGAGTTGGTTAACGAGGCGATATTGCTCAGACCGATTCGTGATGCGGACACCCGGCCCTGGGGCAGCTATCGACCCCAAAGCGTCCTTTCAACTGCATCTCCACAAGGTGAGTGAGACCTCGGCCCACGTCTACCGTACTGGTGCGTATGTCAGCCACTCAAACAATGCGATTTAGCTTTACGCTTAGTAAAAGGCCTTACGCTAAGGAGGCGTGGATGAGCAGAAATTTTCTTGGTATTGCGTGGACGGGGCTCTATGCAGCCGATCTGACTGCGCTGGTCGGTTTCTATGTCGAAAGGGTAGGCCTTCCTATAGTGGAAAACGGCGATGGCTATTGCATGCTGGATGTCGGCGGCGGCGCAATTTTTGAGTTGTGGGCCGATGGCGCGCGCGCTCCTCATCGGAAGACGCCGGCAGAGCAGTCGGTGATCATCGGATTCGCGGTACTTTCTCTGGAGTCCGCCATGGAAGACTTGAGCAATCATGGGCTCCAGCCAGACTCCGAAGTCGGTACATACGGCAATAGTCGTTGGGTCTATTACTCAGACCCAGAAGGCAACAGGTTTGAGCTCAAAGAAACGATGGATTTCGCCCTCACTCATTTGGGAACGCCTTCGCGAATGGCGCGCGACCATAGTTGATCAACATGTCGAAGACATTCCGCATTTGCGCCGTAAGTCAGCAGCGGCAGCGCCTCGGCAAGCCGAAACCAGCGAAATGATGTGTGCTCTGCTGACAGGACAGGATCTCCCATACCCGAGATATCTGCAGTAAAGACGCGCTCTTCTACTTGCTGAGGCTCCGCACCATAGTGCTTGCGCCACTGCTCCTTGATCGGATATTGGTGACTGAATCCACAGTAGACAGGCGGACTGATGCGCAGCGCAGTTTCTTCGAATACTTCGCGAACTGCCGCGTCCTGGAAGCTCTCCTGATCTTCCAGCGCGCCCGAAATGCCCTGAAAAAACGCCGGCAAGCCTAGATCATCGCGTGGGGCTCGCTGGAAGATCAGATACTGGCGTTCGCCTCCCACAGAGCGGGTCAGAAATACGTGAACTGAATAAGCACGTCGCATTGGCCTTCCTTTGCAAAGGATCGATGGGCGAACGCGCGTTTACCTTTGCCAGGTTTTGGACAACTCTCTCACCTGTGCAGCAGTGCAGCCTTTGTGCGCCGGGACGTAGAGAATAAACATTTTGATCTGGGTAAGGGGACTTAAGCAGGTCGCCCCTCAAGCGTCACTCTCCGGATTCAGTCGTTCAGTCCGAGGAAGGTCAGGCGCTGCTGGTTTGGGCAGGGTGCCCCGTCGATACGTTCGATAAGATGGCGGTTATCCGCGATCATCATTACTGCGTGAGGTCGGATGCGTTTTTTGAGGTCATCAGTCGGCTGCCGGCACCTTGGCCCCTGCTTCAAGTGCTGAAGGTATTTCCACGCTGGCTGCGGGACTGGGTTTATGACCGTATCGCGCTCAACCGGAATAAGCTCAGGAAAACATTGCCTCCGTTGACCAGTTTGCTGCCGTTCGAAGCGGCTGCTCGACTGCAGAGCTTTTCGAAGGCCGCTGATGAGTTGCACATCACTCAAGCGGCCATCAGCAGGCAGATTCGGGGTCTGGAAAGCGATCTGGGGGCGAAACTCTTTATCCGCCGTAACCGAGCTGTCTTTCTAACAGAGGAGGGGAGACAGTTAGCGGGGGTGGTGAGCGCGGCATTGGCAAGTATCAGCGACGGTGCTGTATCGCTTCGCAAATCACATCGCAGAAATCGTGTTGTCCTGCTTTGCCAATTATGTGAAGCCTTTTATTGGCTGATGCCCCGCCTCGCCACGTTCCAGGATCGATATCCGGAGATCGAAGTGCAGGTAGTGACCTCAACGCGGCCTATTGCCGAATTCAATGACCGCTTCGATATAGCCCTGCAAAGCAGGGCGTGCGAACGGCCCGCATACTCTGGTCTCTACAGCTGCCGACGAAGTCTTCCCGGTGTGTAGCCCGAGCTACCTTGCGCTTGGCGAGACGCTAAGCCTTGAAGAGCTCCGCTCGCACTCTCTCTTATACTACGCTCCCACCTCCCCGGATTTCATGATCTGGGAGGATTGGTTGCAGGTGTTTGGGAATAGGATGGAAGCTCATACAGGCACTGTGTTTGACAGCTACCCGCTGATGCTTCAGGCGCCGAACGCCAGGCGCACAGGCCCGTCGATCTGAGATTTTTAGCGATCTGGACTTTTTGCTTTGGAGGTGAATTACGCATGAGCAGCGCGCACTTCGCAGGGAATTGCAGAGAAGACTCTCTCGGGAAAAGACCGCGCCAATCCCTTCGTTGTTCTTGTCTCTGCAGGTGGGGGCGGGCCGCTGTCGAAAACAAGCCCGTAAAATGCGGCTTACATCCTCACGGCCTCGCGCTCCGCTTGCGAGTGTCGTGGCCCTGAGGACCTATCCACTTACCAGCGAAGGCTACGAGCATCAGAACGTGCGCATGCCGGTCATTGCGGCTACTGTAATGGATGATTACTGCCTAAGGATTTCTTATGTATCAAGTACTCGGGATTCAAAAATGCATGTTCTACTTTGCGACGCTGTGCATCATCATTTTCGGAGCGCTAAGTTTTTGGCGTTTTGCTGAAGTTTTCAGCGGATTCGGTGCTTTCTGGCGTATTTGCTCGACGTCAGTTTTCATTGCAACCCTTGTTGTCCTGGGCTTGGGCCAAACCCTGATTTTTCCGTTGATTTGTAGGCTGCCCTTGGTACGACGATTTTTCCCCCCTATAGATGGTGAATGGCAAGTGACCATCCGATCTAATTGGAATGTATTAAGGCAGCTCGTAGCGCAGCCGGTGGGAGAGGTGCTGTTCAGCAAGCAAGGCAAAATCTCAATTACTTCCCGCCTGTTCAGCGTGCGCATGAAATTCCAATCCGACGATAAGTACTCCAAGTCGAGCACAACAGTCGTCGGTGTTCGACGCGACCCCGAGCACGGCTCTATCGAACTCAATTATTCCTATCATAATGTGACGCATAATCCGGAAGTGACCGATAGCGGCTGCCACTATGGTTCCGCGCGGGTGGAAATTCGCGACGAGAAGGATGTGGTCACTCTGGATGGCGAGTATTGGACGAATCGGAACTGGAACAAGGGATTGAACACTGCTGGATTGATATCGTTTGAGCGCTTGAGCCCACCGCAATAATCTCCTTCACCGCTACAGCCCGTTCGGTTGCCACCTCCGTCGGCTTCCATTTTTCCCTACGCCAATCAACGCCCATCTCCGGTTCAGGCAGATGATGGCCTGGCTCTAGAGCCCACGTGTGCACCCCCTAGTCGTGCACGCGCGCGCTCAACCAAGAAATGATAAAACCCGTTTCAGATTTTAGGACAGCTTCAAACCACGCTACACTACATGTGGTGTTAATCGGCCGTAATCTAGACGCTGTTGCACTATATCTGGTGTTGTGTCAGGCTTGGATCCAGCTTGTGTCCGTTCCGATACAGATGAGTGCATCTTGCCGAAAACCCTGATTGCAGGCGCAGGGATGAGGGCTCCTATTGGGAAGATTCCTGATGCCAAAATCAGTGTAAAAGCCGACACGATGCGCAATCGCCATCCAATGGAGTAGTCCCATGCTGAACCTAAGCCCATTGCTTTACACGACGAAAGATCAAAGTGGCGACAGCCAATCTAGCATCGATCATCCGACGTTCCTGAGGGCCATGGATCTCAGTCGCGAAGAGAAACAGACAATCGATGCTGCGCGAAAGGAAATTCGCCAGGCGCTACGAGATGGGCTGCCGCAGGCGTTGCGCGACAAAGGCTATGAAGGGGATGCCTGCGAACCAAAATTTTTCATACAGGGTTCTTGGGCATATAAAACGCTGAACCGGCCATGCCAAACCCCACCGCAACAATCTGATGTCGACGATGGGGTTTACCTGCCGTTGAGTATCATGAAAGAAGAATCCAAGCCTCACTTGGCGATCAACGATTTTTTTGAGGCCGTACAGGCTGTGCTGGAGAGTCTGTGCTGCGAAGAGAGTGGGTGGACGCTGGAGCGTAAGCCTAACTGCATGCGGGTGGTTATTTCTGATTACGCCCACATTGACTTACCGCTCTATGCGATTCCGGACGACCAGTATCTGCTGTTGAAGGCCGCTATTGAGTCATTCACTGTACGAGCGATGGATGGCGTTGCCACTGCCTCCACCCAGACTTGGAAGAAGCTTCCAGCCGATAAGATTTTGCTAGCCTGTGATCGCGGGTGGATCAAGTCGGATCCTTTGGAAATGAAGGAGTGGTTTGAGCGTGAGGTGAGCGACAAAGGTGAGCAGCTACGTCGCGTGGTTCGCTATATCAAGGGCTTCCGTGACCAGCAATGGGAGGAGAAAGGGCCTAGTTCAATATAGGACTCAAGAAGGCTTCATCGTTCCTTTTGTGAGTCTGAAAATTGGAACTGAATATCGCGTTTGGACAGGCACTTCGGGACATCCGCAAGCAACGAGGCCTCACCCAGGAGGATTTCTCGGACGTTAGTAGTAGGACGTATCTGAGTACCCTAGAGCGCGGCTTGAAGAGCCCTACGATTGACAAGGTGAGTCAATTAGCTAACGTCCTGAGCGTGCACCCAGTCACGCTTATCGTTGCAGCGTTCCTTATCCAAGAGAGATCAGTCACTCGTAGGGACCTACTCCAACAAATCGACACGGAGCTTGAGGAGCTCGGCATCCGTTAGAACGTGTCGATCGATGGGCGGGGGAGACGAGGACTGGTCTGGTCTGCCTTGGCGATTGTTAACTGGCGCTGACTTCGCAACAAAGAGTTCCAATTTTTCGCCGTAGGATAGCGACACGGTTTGGCGATTGAGCGTCTAGGTTCGAGCCTGTTCTAATGGAAAGTATCGAATTTCGGAGGTCACAAGACAGCGCGTTTGAGGACGTCGGTATGATTTAGGCAGAAAAGGTGAGGGATAGAGCAGGGCGCTGGCTTTGACGATGGCAAACCGTCGACCAGTTCATCGCCCAGATAAATTCTGAGACTAATGAGTCACTCTACAGATGCTTCACTCTTGAAACTAAGACTCCTAAATAACGGCTTACTATGCCATCACTGAAGATGGGGCGAAATATACCAGGAGGATAAAATATGACAGTCAGAAACACCGAGCACACTACACTTGATCAAGTAAAATATGCGGTAGCGGAATTAGATCGCAGTGACTGCTTCGCCAAATTTCCTGATCGATTTAAAGCGATAATTATGGCTACCTACACAGAGCTGATCGATGAAGTAGAAGCCGAAAAGCGTAAAAGAATTGTAGAAATTCAAGAGCTTGAAAAAGGTCTACGAGCTCGATGGGCCGTTCACATCAGAGAAAAAATTAGAGCTGTTCGAAGCCTTGAGGCGGAGGTCCAGCACTCCGCCAACATGAGAATGGAGTTAAAAGATGTAACCGCCAAAGCCTGGAAAGATCAAGAAAAAATCACTGATTTGATCGCGCGCTTAGTAAAAGCAGAGTCGGAAAATAAGTATTTTCTAGAAACCATTGAAAACTTACAAAAGCGGTGCGAAAACCTGAAAAAAAACATAGAGCACTTTGATGCTCAAGCTTTACAACAAAGAGATTCAGATTCTCAAATGTATTCGCAGAGGATTTCAAAACTAGAGCAAGACTTAATGAGTAGTCAAGCTCAGGTATTGGAGCTCTCAAAAGAACTATTGTCTGGTAGACACGGAAGATCGACGTGAAGTCCAACTTTCCAGCGGGATGGAATGCGAGCGAGTGCACTACAAAGGTGGCGAGATCACGATGCCGTCTATCACTGGTGCAACTCCATGCGCAAGTTCACTGCGTGCTCACCACCGGTGTCCGCCAACGCAGAGGGGCGAGAGCCTCTTGATAGAGATTTTCAAGATTGGCTTGGGTTTGGCAATGGCGCACGGCATACCAATCTTTACCAGTCATTGACGATAGAGGACTCGACAGAGGGAGACAAAAACCGTGCAGGCTTCTGATTCCCTTGTATTTATTGGCAATAGATAATTTTCTGTTGCCAATGATTGAGCCTGACAGTCACACCGCCCCAGCACCGTAACATCCAGTTACGCATAATGTATATTATGTTAAATTATATGTCCGAATCTCTGCCCAGCCAGTGTCACCGGTACCCGGAAGTGAATATCGAAAGTTCTCTGCTCCAGAGTGCTCTGAAGTAAAAATAGCCCTAGATTCCCTCTCAAGCGCCGAATCTGGACGATGTACGCCTTAAACACCGATTCCTTCAAATCTCCGACAGCTTTTCCCTCTCTGTACGCTCTAGGTTGCATTTACTTCCAAACCTCGCAGATATATCCATTTGGATGAGAGAAAGCGTGACATCTCGTTGGCCTACACGTCTACGCAACCATACGACCGACGATACTCGTAAAAAGTATACTCCATGGCTGATGCTTGCGATCCCCGCGTGAGGGCTCAAGTTACATGTATGCCCAGACCTGAGTTTTACTTCAAAAACTCATGCTTTAGCATCAGGATTCCTTCAAAGTCACATGCCGTAGCACCAAACTTCCTTCAAATCGTATGCCGTAGCCTTCATCTCTCTTCAAAACCGCATGCCTTAGCATCAATTTCTCTTCCGGTAAGGATTATAAAATTAGTACTTCCGGTCGGAAGTTTGGTGAGCTTTTCAACCCAGCGGGCTCTCCCGACAGCGATCCCTCAAGTCTTTATTGCCGAGGCAAGCAAGCGAAACCCGTTCAGCAGCGTGCCGAAGTCCACCAAATGGATCCCGTTGTATTGCCTAGCCGCTTCTCGGTAACCTATGTAGGCAGCCGCTTCATCCACGTTCGCCGGCATGAGCCCGGCAACCACGACGCACCGCGGTTTTTGGATCTGTCCCGGAATATCAGGCCGCAGCTTTCGACCTTCCTCTATCGCAGATGCCAACTCGGGATGGGGTATTAACCTTCCTGGCGGCTCCCCAGAACCTTGTAGGTCAGAATCACCAATACGACCTAAGCTGTCACGTATCATGAGCGTCGCATGAGGCGACCTCACAGTCAGCACCAACGCTTCATGCCCGTAAATGATTGGGCTCCCGACAGCGGATTTGGGTTGCGCACCCAGCGGCGGATCCAGCACGCCGCAGTCCGGATGCTGTAAGCATTTGACGACCAAATCGATGTTATGGCTCAGGAACGATTGCCACTCGGTTGCGCTGAGGTTTTGCGCCAGCATTATTTGATAATGGTGGATCATGCGGTATAGCTCGCCCCGATCCATCGATTCCCGCATTGCCTTGAAGTCTTCTGGCATCCCCAGAGGCAAGTCCCGAATGTATGCTTGCAGTGTCGCTAGATAATCTCGCTCGGCTTCACTAAACCCGCTGAGATAATGACCCCCACGGTCACCAGAATGTTTGAGAACAGGAGCTAGCTTTTCCACAATTTCTTCGTAAAGGTATGACCTCCGTGACCCCTCTTTTTGACGATTCCAAAAATCATCGCCGGTGTTGAACGCCGTCCTGAGATCATTGAGGGTGGCTTCCGAAACGCACACCACGTTCTCGCGTCTGAACAGGTCGCCTTCGAAATGTATTTCAATGGTATCGACACTCTTGTCGATCTGAAGCGCGCTAAGTACCGCGTTGAAGGATGCCTTGAACCCTAGCCCCTTGGCGCAGGTATTGAAAATCCCGGAGTCGAATACGCGTTCGATGTGAGACACCACCGAGATAGTTTCGCTTGGCAGTGGCCCAGCAAAGGGTTTTGGAAGCCGATATACGATGCGAGGGTAAGGCTTCCTCTGCCGCGTGTATTCTGAGATGAAGCGGGGGTTGATGACTGTTGGCCACGTCTCGATTCGGTCTGCAAAAATCCTCGCAAGCACATGCGAGTCTGCGCCCGATGAGCTATTTGTAGGGTGTTCGCCGGCCGTCGAAGACGGCACTGATAGCTCAACGTAAAAAGCTCGATTCACGACCCCTTTTCGGATACTAGGCTCTGGCAAGCTCTTCGCCCGTTCTCGCTGTTGCTTCTTCGTTTGGGAAGACTCATCACTGCCATCTTTCACGCGCCGCTCCCTTAGCCTGGAAGGCTGACTAAGCATCATCACGGCACCAAGCGCCGGATATCTCAAATATTGCGCGAGTAGCTAATAACTTTCAGAGCCTCATAACGGGGGATCGGATCGTGTCGCCGAACCGCCACGTACCTTAATCGAGCGGTTTACGGTTACCTGAAAGTAAATTTGTCGAAACGATTTCGTATATAACTGCCCCATGGATTGGCCATTGGGGAGTAGAATTATGAGGATAGTTCTCAGCAGTGCTCCGTCAAGTTAGAGCGATGAAAAAATTATGAATCCCTGCTCGCCACTGACCAGGTTCTCGGATCTCGCTAGTTAGTAAACTCAGTGTACTATTCTTGAAATGGAGTCAATAAGGCAGGCAAACTAAGCGCCACTGCAGGTTTGTAGATTTCTTCTGCAACGCATCGAGGGTGAAATATCATCTTTCTGATCAGAAATTTCGCTTTGAAGCCTGCGGCTAAACTTCCTGGATCGGCGTTGACTACAAATGCCAAGCTGTAAGGACAAGCCTTAAACCGTTATCTTACAGTCGCAGATCACAACCGCTTGATCAACGCTCCCAACTTCCTTTTGACCCCAATCTTGGGATTCAGTCGCAGAGCCTCCTCATAACACCCGATAGCCTCGCGAGCTTGCCCAAGCGCCTCATGGGCTAACCCTTGCACCTTCAACGCTGTCGGCTTCCACACTGGGTTATCGTCCGCCCCCAACGCTCGCGATCCAATCACCGCGGCCAGAATCCTCTCCAATTCAGACGTGGAGCATGCAACCTTCAGCATGGCCTCGGCAGTTAAAATGACGTCCGTATAGTTGGTCGAGCTTAGCAAGGCTGCATCCGCGGCGTCTTCATCCACCAGACCCCCGTCAGCACCGTAACGGTACTCGCCTCCTCCTGAGACCTTGACCACCAACTGCATCAACTTCTCATCAAACCCAATACGCTCAAAGGCACGCTGCGGCGTCACGGCGAAAAGCTCCACGCCTTCTTTGAGGTCATATAGAGCGAGCTTACGCCCATCCTCAGTCGGACTGTTTGCGGTGAGGCAGTACGCCAGGAGGCCATTGCGCGAAATCCCACTCTGCAGAATGTTTGCGGTCAGTACCTTGGTAATTATCGGTAGCCCCTGAGAAGTGAAGACGTGAAATGTGCCGGACAGCGTGCTCCCGAAGTGCCAATCTTCCAGGCAGAAGCTACCGTTGTCCGCGACTGCGCCGTTGTTCGGACGGGGCATACGGGCATCAATCACGGTGGCATTGTTGATGAGGTCGACCAGGATGTACCTGCCCTCACCCTCCTCTCGATGCCCGCCTCGCCTGCCATCTGGCGTCGCGTCATTCCAGGAAAGCACCCAAGCTTTCGTCGGCGACTGCTTACATAGGCCGTGGTAGTTAATGGATGGCGCCGTGAGGAAACCGCCAGCGATTTCCACAAGCTTTTGATTATGCGCCCTAGCCATAGAGGGGTTGGCTTGCGCAGGGCGCTTACCGGTTAACCAGGCCCATATCCCCATCTTTCATTCGCTCCATGAGCCCAGGCATGACCCAGGCGTGTCCTTTAACAAGAGCCATCAGGATGCTTCAGAGGATAGGACTGATCAAGCCAAGTCGGTCGCGGTGGTCGGTAGCTTCTTCAGTTTGAATGCGACGAGCAGCGCCGCCAGAAGGAATGCACCCATGAACGCCCCTACCCCATTCCACCCGCCTGCGTGGTAAGCAAAGCCACCAAGACTACCGACGACGCTCGATCCGACGTAGTAGGAAAAGAGATACAGAGACGATGCCTGGCCTTTTGCGCGCACGGTGCGGCGGCCAATCCAGCTGCTTGCAACTGAGTGAGCCCCGAAAAAACCAAATGTGAATACAACTATCCCTGGCAAAATCACGGCCACCGGCGACGCCATGGTCAGCCCTAACCCCGCGACCATGACCAGAATCGATACCATGAACATCGAGCGTCGGCCGTTCTTATCAGCCAGGGATCCCACCTTGGCAGAGCTGTAGATACCGGCCAGGTAGGCGGCAGAGATCAACCCTACCAACGCTTGACTCATGTGATAAGGCTCGGCCAATAGCCGATAGCCAATGTAGTTGAACATTGTCACGAAGCTTCCCATCAGCAGGAACGCTTCGAGAAACAACCATGGCAGGCCAGCATCCTTGAAATGCACAGAAAATCCATCGGTCAATGCTTTAGGGTTCAGGCGGATCGGGCGGAAATTACGCGATGCAGGTAAGAATTTGGCGAATAGGATGGCTGTCATTTGAGATATCCGAATAGAGACCGAG
This sequence comes from Pseudomonas sp. W2-17, assembly GCF_041060445.1. Lineage (NCBI taxonomy): Bacteria > Pseudomonadati > Pseudomonadota > Gammaproteobacteria > Pseudomonadales > Pseudomonadaceae > Pseudomonas > Pseudomonas sp. W2-17. Next base: position 130,783 of record NZ_JAUFNS010000008.1, read on the forward strand.
GCTAACAAAGCGCCCGTAGCGTGACACGCCGCCTCGGGGAAATTTCGTTACCATGAACGCCAGACTGCTCCACACAGGTACTTCAGTTTGTCAGCAAAACAGCTTACTGCCCGCGAGGCCTATCAGGTGCTTCGCGACATCGCTTTGGGCGTTCGCACCATGCGCCGCTTGGGTGAGAAGTCATGGACTGAAATGTGCAGCGGCATGATGACCGTTGAAACCGATGGCTGGGTCATCACGTTCTACAACGATTGCGAGACACTGGATTACTGCGATAGCTGCTATTGCCCAGACGGTCGTGCGTACACCTTTGACTCATCGCAGCAATTTGGTTGGGCAATTGCATGAACTTGACCAGCCATTTGCATTCGACTTGACCAGTCGTTTGCATCCGACTTGACCAGTGCGCATGATGCCAGTGTGAATCCTGCCCGGGTGGCAATGACGGCTGCCGGGCTTCTGTCCTATCAAATAATCAGCACGCGCTTAGGAGAGGAACATGAAAGGTTTTCTGGTCACTTTCTTTACTCAACAGAATCGTCGCTATCAGGGAAAGATGCTCGGCGACTGGATCGTTGATTTGGCGAAAGAAATGGGACTGCGGGGTGCGACTCTGTCCACAGGTATCGAAGGCTTTGGGCATACCGGCCGGCTGCATTCCTCGCATTTTTTTGAACTAGCGGATCAGCCTACCGAAATTCGTATGGCCATTACCGAGGACGAATCTGTGCAGTTATTCAAGCGATTGGAGCTTGAAGATATCTCGTTATTTTACATAAAAACCCCAGTTGAGATGGGCTTCGCCGGAACAGAAGTCACCTAGTCTGGCCTGCTTTCATAAGCGGTGACTCGAAGACGCCTACGCTTGCCTCGTGCTCCGAAACACGATTTTACATTTTGGACAGAGCTCGCTAAGATCGGCTCATTGGAGATGGCATTCCTCCATTAACCAACCGCTGTGCCCGTAGCAGCTGATGATGCCTACAGAAACCTGATCAACCAGGTCTGTAGGCGTTCGCGCCCAGAATCCCCTTTTTGGTCAGGCCCACTTACATTTTTGTGGCTGGCCAAATGTCTAAATTTCGACGACCTGAACAACTCGACTTACTGCCCTATATTGCGAAATGGCTTGCGCTTGCTGGTCTTGTAGCTCTTTTGGCAGGCTCTGCCTCTGCGTTATTCCTCCTTTCTTTGGATCATGCCACCCAGTGGCGAGAAGCCCATCCCTGGGTGCTCTGGCTCCTGCCAGTTGCTGGCTTTGCCGTGGGACTTGCGTATCACCTGATAGGCAAACCAGTTGATGCCGGAAACAACCTGATCATCGATGAGATCCACGATCCTAAAAAGACTATTCCCTTGCGCATGGTGCCGATGGTGCTAATCGGAACCGTGGTTTCCCACCTCTTCGGTGCATCTGTGGGACGTGAGGGAACGGCGGTGCAGATGGGCGGCGCTCTTGCGGATCAATTGACGCATGTCTTTCGGCTACGCCGCGAAGATCGCCGGGTGATTCTCATGGCCGGTATCAGTGCTGGCTTTGCGTCCGTCTTCGGCACCCCTCTTGCCGGGGCTTTGTTCGGACTTGAAGTGTTGGCCATCGGACGCATGCGTTACGACGCGCTTTTCCCTTGCGTGGTTGCGGCAATCGTTGCTGACCAGGTGGGGAAAGCCTGGGGAGTGGTTCATACGCATTACGTCATTGGCGAAGTGGTTCCCGTGCAGCTCTGGAGCGTCATGGCTGTGGTCGCCGCTGGGATTATCTTCGGCCTCACTGGCCTGCTATTCGCGACGACCACCCATAAGCTAGGGGCTTTCGTTAAACGACTTATCTCCTATTCGCCATTACGACCATTCGCCGGCGGCCTTCTGATCGCAGTGGCAGTGTGGGCGCTTGGTAGCAACCATTACACCGATGTCGATAAGTACATCGGACTGGGGATTCCGAGCATCGTCCAATCCTTTCAAATGCCAATGGCTCCTTGGGACTGGCTTGGAAAGATGTTGTTCACCGTTGTCTCCCTGGGGACTGGATTCAAGGGCGGCGAAGTCACTCCGCTGTTTTACATTGGAGCCACCTTGGGGAACGCGCTAGCGCCCCTCTTACATCTTCCCTTCGGCATGCTGGCTGGTATCGGTTTTGTCGCTGTCTTCGCTGGTGCAGCTAATACGCCACTGGCAACCATTGTCATGGCCATGGAGCTCTTCGGGCCTGAAATTGCTCCGCTTGCAGCCATTGCCTGTATCGCAAGTTACCTCGTATCCGGGCATACCGGGATCTATCACGCCCAGCGCGTCGGTCACAGCAAGCATCACCGTCCTCTGCCGAAGGAAATCCGGCTCTCCGATATCAAGCAATTTCATGCTCAAAGTGAATCCGCCAGCGAGCGCAAAGTGACTTTTATTGGGGAAGAGAAATGACCGAACATCGCCAAGATCGCCTGACAGCTTTGCAGCTCTATTTCCCTGGCGCTAGTCGGGCTCGAGTTACAAATTTCTGGCATCACCTGAGTGCGCCCGCACTTGCCCAACACCTTCTTAAAGTCGCGCAGAAAGCCAAGATTGATCAGGTCATGCTCAAACCGATTTCTGCGGGCTATTTGACGGGCCATCGCATTTCCCATCATCACCCGGAGCTTGGTGATATGCGTCATCCGCAGTGTCTGGAATTGCTGGATACAGAGGTCAAGCTGCGCACCTTCCTGCGCGACCACGCTGACGAGTTGCGCAAGGTGCGAGCAGTTCTTCTCTTATGCGAGTTACCGCTCAGTGAAGCCTTGTAATTCAGTTCGAAGAAACAGTTCGCAAATGAAGAGGCATAGCCGACTAACCGTTGGTCGCTCTCGCCACATTAGAGGATGTTGCCATGAATGGCTTTCAACTGACGTTTTTCACTGAACAGAGTACCAACTACCAGCATCTTCCACTCGGGGAGTGGCTGGTTGAGTTCGCCAAACGAGAGGGCATGTTGGGAGCGACGCTGGTGAGCGGTACGGAAGGCCTGGATCATTTAGGACATTTGCATACCGCGCATTTCCTCAGCGGTGCTGATCATCCGGTCACAGTGACGATATCCACTGATGAGCCCGGGTGCGAGAAGTTGCTGGAAGCATTGGCCAAGGAGGCGTTTTCGCTGAGCTTTATCAAATTGCCCATCGAGTACGGTCGAGTGGGCCAGGCGAAAAGCTGAAAACCACGGTTTGTTGGACAACCAGTAAAAAGGATAAACGCCATGTACCGAATTTATAACCTGCGTCCACAGCCAGCCCCCGTCAACTGGGCTCGTGACAACAGGCCGCTCCTCGTAGGACTGGTTTTTTGGGCGCTTTTTTTGGCGGGCATTGCAGGCAGCCAAAAGGTATCGAGCGAGGGTTGGTACATCGTCACCTCGCTCGAAGGCGCCTTGGTCACGATGCGCATGCCCAGTGAGAAATCCTGCAAGGCAGACGTGACCATCACCTGCGTACCTGGCTACGAGCTGAGAGCACAGCAACGTTGAACGTTACGAGCGCGATGGTGGTGGGCAATCCAAAGATGAGATTGCGAAATGGAACTCACCGACGTCGGCTCATCAAAACCACTTTAGAGAAATGGGATACCACATGAGCGCAGTGATGCTGAGCATCGTATTCGGGCTTGTGATGGGCAGGCTTTTTACAGGATCCGTCTATGAATTCGTCGCGCTTTTCATCGTAAGCATTGGAGTGTCGTTGCTGACGTTTCATCTGCTAGATCAAAGGCGGGCCATGCTACAAGCCCAGACTGCGTACTGCTGTTCTGTGATGGTTGCGTCAAACCAAATGCTGGAGCTTTTCCAGATGGCAAAGGGAGGGCAATTCATGCCCTTGGTGGGAGAGATTCCTGAGCTAATTATTGGAGGCTTCTTGGTTCCCGCAATTGCGGTGTCGGCAGTGCAGCTGTTCAGAATACTCATGGAGAGCTGACTTCCGAAATCGAGGCCTCTCGACTTATTCACATGGTTAATGACGTTCCCGAATCGTCCCTTGGAGAAAATCAATGAAAACGCAAATCCAGGCTATTCATGCACGTGAAATTCTCGATTCACGCGGTAACCCTACCGTTGAAGTCGACGTCACCTTGGAGTGCGGAACACTGGGCCGGGCTTCAGTCCCGTCCGGTGCCTCTACAGGCGCTCACGAAGCTGTTGAGTTGCGTGACCATGATCCAAAGAGGTATTCCGGCAGAGGAGTGTTAAAGGCCGTTAGCAATGTGAATACCGAAATACTTGAGTCTCTGAGAGGCCAGGATGCAGTTGACCAGGAACAGATTGATCATCTGATGATTAAGCTGGATGGAACACCTGATAAGTCTAGGCTTGGAGGAAACGCCATCTTGGGCGTCAGCCTCGCCGTAGCCAGAGCGTCGGCTTCTGCGATGAAAGTGCCCTTGTTCCAATATCTGGGCGGCGAGCAAGCAGCAAGAATGCCCGTCCCAATGTTCAATATTCTCAATGGCGGTGTTCACGCAAACTGGCAAGGCCCTGACTTCCAAGAATTTATGATTGCACCTACAGGGGCTGGCAGTTTCAAGGAAGCCTTGCGTTGGGGCGCTGAGGTGTACCACGAGCTGAAAGCGGTGCTTAAGGACGCCGGCTACTCAACAGCGGTCGGAGATGAAGGCGGCTTTGCGCCGACGCTCAAGAAAAACTCAGATGCCATTGAGCTGATCATTAAGGCAATTGAAAGGGCCGGTTATACCCCTGGATCTCAGATCGAGATCGCTATCGACCCAGCATCCAGCGGTTTCTATGAGAACGGTCTTTACCATCTGCGCTCTGAAGGTCGTAAGGTCGATGCTCAAGAGCTGATTAGTCTCTATTCCTCCTGGGTCGACAAGTACCCGATTGCGGTACTGGAAGATGGCCTCGCGGAAGACGATTGGTCGGGCTGGAAGCAATTGAATGCTGCGCTGGGTAACCGGATCGAGTTGGTTGGAGATGACCTGTTTGTCACCAACGTCGAACGGATTCAACGAGGCATCAAAGAAAACGTCGCCAATGCTGTACTGATTAAACCCAATCAAATCGGAACCCTGACTGAGACCAAAGCCGCCATCGTAATGGCTTACGGGGCAAATTGGGGAGCTATGGTTTCTCATCGTAGCGGGGAGACTGTAGACAGCTTCATCGCAGATCTGACTGTTGCCATGGGTACTGGCCATCTCAAGACGGGCGCTCCATGTCGAGGGGAGCGGGTCGAGAAATACAATCAGTTTCTGAGAATAGAAGAGCATCTTGGCAGCCATGCGTTTTATGCAGGACATGATGCATTCGTGCGCTGACGGCCTATAGCCGGTAAACCTGTTGTACTGGTTACCGTAAAAAACGAACCACATATCGCTGTTGGCAAAAACGTCAGTGGCATTGGCCTTTCCTAGACGCTTGGAGATATGAGCATGAGCTACACGGATATTCCAGCTGGTAACGCGATCCCCGATGACTTCTTCACCGTTATCGAGATTCCTGCAAACCACTCGCCGATCAAGTACGAGGTGGACAAGCCGAGTGGACAAATTTTCGTAGACCGCTTCCTCAGCACGCCCATGTTCTATCCGGCCAACTACGGGTTCATTCCAAATACGTTGAGCGATGACGGAGACCCGTTGGACGTCTTGGTGATTTGCCCTTACCCGGTATCGCCTGGCGTTGTCATTCGTAGTCGCCCGGTTGGCGTGATGTACATGACGGACGAAGCTGGAGCGGATGCCAAGGTGATCGCGGTGCCTCATGAAAAACTAAGCTCTGTGTACAGCAACATAAAGGAATTCTCTGACCTCCCTGCATTACTCCTCGCACAGATCCAGCACTTCTTCGAAAGCTACAAGGCATTGGAGCCGGGTAAGTGGGTAAAGATGGGCCGTTGGGGGAGCGCAGATGAGGCCCGAGAAGAGATTCGCAAATCGGTAGCTACGTATAAACCAAAAAAGGGGGACCACTCGCCACATTAAAGGATGTGGCCACCTGTGTACCGAGCTACGCTCCAAGCACTGCAATAATGTCACTGATGGCGAAGTAACCCAAGGACTGCATTCCTGAACGGACTAGAGATTCCCGAGGCATTTAAAGGGTGTCAGTTCACTCAATGATAGCCTGCCTGATCGTTAACCTTTCCTCGGAACACGGAGTAGCTCCAAATGGTGTAGCCCAGAATGATCGGGATAATGAGCAGAGCACCTACAAGCATAAAACCTTGGCTTTGCGGGGGGGCTGCGGCATCCCAGATCGACGTCAACGGTGGGACGATGTTCGGCCACAGGCTGATGCCGAGGCCGCTGTAACCCAGAAAGATCAATACCAGGGTCAAGATAAAAGGCGCGTAGTGAGCACTGCTCGCCACGGCCCTGAACAACCCCCACATAGTCACCAACACTAGGACTGGCACCGGCAGGAACCAGAACAGGTTCGGTAGGCAGAACCAGCGTGCAGCGATATCGCCATGGGCGAGCGGCGTCCATAAGCTGACCACGGCGATCACAGCCAGCAGTGCCAACGTCAAAGGACGGGCCAGGTTATGCATGGCTTTTTGCAGCACGCCTTCAGTTTTCATGATCAGCCAGGTGCAGCCAAGCAAGGCATACGCAACTATCAGCGCAGCGCCGCAGAACAGACTGAACGGCGTCAGCCAGTCTAGGCCGCCCCCGGCGTACTGGCGATCGACCACCGGGAGGCCGTCGATGTAGGCGCCCAACGCCACGCCCTGGAAGAAGGTCGCCACCAGGGAGCCGCCGATAAAGGCCTTGTCCCAGATGTGGCGCTTCTCGTCAGTGGCCTTGAAACGGAACTCGAAGGCCACGCCGCGGAAAATCAGCCCGAACAGCATGAAAATCAGCGGCAGGTACAGGGCCGACAGGACCACCGAATAGGCCAGCGGGAAGGCGCCGAACAACGCCGCGCCGCCAAGCACGAGCCAGGTTTCGTTGCCGTCCCAGACAGGCGCGACCGTGTTCATCATTACGTCGCGATCGCCCGAGCCCTTCATGAAAGGAAAAAGAATGCCAATCCCTAGGTCAAAGCCGTCCATAATTACGTACATCATGATGCCGAAGATGATGATCACGGCCCAAATCAGCGGAAGATCAATGCCCATGAGTCAATGCCCCTTGTGATGGCTATCAGCATCGCCACCGTGGGCGGCAGATAGAGGACGGGCAGGTGTTCGCAGATGGCCAGGCCCACCGTGGCTAAGCGCGTCGCCTTCGTGATTTTGGGGTCCTTTACGTACCAGGCGCATCATGTAGCCCAAGCCGGTTCCGAAAAGCGCGAAATAAACCAGGACAAACAGCACTAAGGTAATGCTCATCTGCGCCACGCTATGGTTCGACGAAGCATCGGCAGTGCGCAGCAGTCCATACACTACCCAAGGCTGACGACCGATTTCAGTGGTAAACCAGCCGGCCAATAGGGCGATCAGCCCTGACGGCCCCATAAGCATCAGGAAGTATAAGAACGAGCGGCACCGGTAGAGCGTGCCGCGCTTTCGCAACCATAGACTCCACAGTCCAGTGAAAATCATCAGCATTCCCAAGCCAACCATGATACGGAACGACCAGAACACGATAGTCGAGTTGGGGCGATCCTCCGGCGCAAAGGATGCCAAGGCAGGAATCTGACGATCCAGGCTGTGGGTAAGGATCAAACTGCCCAAGTAGGGAATCTCGACGGAAAACCGGGTCTTCTCAGCCTTCATATCGGGCCAGCCAAACAGGATCAACGGCGTCGGCTCATTGCCCACGTTTTCCCAGTGGCCCTCTATTGCCGCAATTTTTGCCGGCTGATGCTCCAAAGTGTTCAACCCGTGAGCATCGCCCACCACGGCTTGTATCGGCGCCACAATCAACGCCATCCACATCGCCATTGATAACATTCGACGGACGGCCGGGTTATCGCGACCTCCCAACAGGTGCCAGGCTGCTGAAGCGCCGACAAAGAACGCCGTTGCCACGAAGGCAGCAATCGACATGTGCACCAGGCGGTAAGGAAAAGACGGATTGAAGATAATCTTCAGCCAGTCCATCGGAATCACTTGACCATGATCAATTTTGAAGCCCTGTGGGGTTTGCATCCAGCTATTAGAGGCGAGAATCCAGAACGAGGAAACCAAGGTGCCAACGGCCACCATCACGGTAGAAAAGAAATGTAGGCCACGGCCGACTCTACTCCAACCAAAAAGCATCACACCCAAGAATCCAGCTTCAAGAAAGAAAGCCGTCAGTACCTCGTAGGTCAGTAGGGTCCCCGTTATAGGGCCGGCGAAATACGAAAATCTGCTCCAATTGGTACCGAACTCATACGCCATGACCAATCCTGACACCACACCCATACCGAAGTTGACTGCGAAGATTTTGATCCAAAAGTGGTATAAGGTCCGATAGGTATTGTCATGCGTCCTCAACCAAAGACCTTCCAACACTGCTAGATAAGCAGCCAGCCCGACGGTAACTGCCGGGAACAGGATGTGGAATGAAACGGTGAAAGCGAACTGCATTCGCGCGAGGTCAAGAGCTTGAAGATCGAACATATCGTGGCCTCCTAATGGCAATTTCGTATCAATAGAGGAAGCGTCTTGTCAGTGTCGACTCACCAAGGCACCGCCCCCCTCGGGATTTCGCTTGAAGCGCGAGAAATTTTTCTGCTGATGCCGAACGTTGCGCAACTGACGCGCTGGGTGATTTCCCAGTCCACGGGCGACAAAACCTTGCCGTATTTCGATCCGTTGGATGGCGGCGTCTACGCCAAAATATTGATATTGCTAGAGTCACCCGCGCGAACGGTCAGTCGTGCACGGTATGTCTCACGAGACAATCCGGGGCCTGCACAACGCAACCTCAAAAGTTTCATGGAACAGGTTGGGTTGGAACGCCGAGAGACCGTTATCTGGAATCTATATCCTTGGCTGCCCGATCTTGAAAAGCCCAAGGCGTCGCTCCGCAGGGCGCAAATTGAGGAGGGAATTGAGAAGCTAATCACGCTGCTTCCGCATTTTCCTGATCTCGCGACTGTCGTATTTGCCGGACGTGTCGCTCAGCAGGCGATGCTGCGGGTTCGACACGCCTTTCCCGATATCTCATTGCTCGAGATGCCACACCCCAGCCCGCTTTCTGTTTGCACTCACCCGAGTGTTCGGCAACGCATCCTATCCACGCTGCGTGACGCCAAACAGTCGATTGAGTAGCCAAAGGTTCAGGGTTTGCTCATCTTGTTCAGCGAGGCGATGCAGGGCGAGATGAACAAGTTGCCGCGATACGCGCCTACCAAAGTTTTGGCCGCGACGATGATCCACATGATCGCAAGCAGCAATACCAGTACCACGCCCACAAAATTGAAGAACGCGAGGTGCAACATGGAGCCCAATTTAAGGGTAGTCACCGCATACACGCCTAGCGGAAAGGTGAAACCCCACCAGCCGAGGTTGAAAGGAATACCCTCCCTGAAGTAGCGACCGGTAATCAGCAGCGCCAAAACCATCCACCACAATCCAAGCCCCCAAAACAGCACACCACCGATCAAGCCAATGCCCTCGGCAACGCCTCCGATGCCGGCCATTCCATGAGCGGCGAAGATCGCCGGAGCGTCGCTGCCGAGTACCAGCATCCCCAACGCACCAGTACCAATGGGCCCTAATGAAAGCCAGCTCGATGCCGCCATGCTCTCATGAGGCAATTTATGCAATGCCATGCGCAGCAGCAGAATCACCAGAATACTCAAGGCAACGGGCACTGAGTATGCCCATAGCACGTAGCTGGTGATCAACAGGGTGAACTGTGCACTCGCATCAGCAAGGTGCGGCGCCAGTAGCCCACCACTGGCGGCGGCTACCTCGGCCGCAACCACAGGTAGCAGCCATACTGCTGTCATCTGGTCGATACTGTGCTGCTGGCGGGTAAACATCATGAACGGGATCAGAACCCCGCACGCCAACGCCATGGCGACATCGATCCACCACAGGACTTCAGCTAAAGCGACAACCCCATCCCCCCAGCGTGGCAAGCCATAAAGGAGAAATCCGTTGATGATTGTCGCCAGCCCCATGGGGATGGTTCCAAAAAACATCGACACGGTGGAGTGACCGAAGATCTGTTTGGCTTCATTAAAGAACAGGGCCCAGCGGCTTGCGTACAACACCGTAAAGAGGCAAAACAACGCGATATTGAAAAACCACAAGGCTTCACCTAACACTTTGGGCCACTGCGCGGCAAATGGCAGTTGGCCCAAAGCCAGAGCCAGAATCCCGGTGCCCATCGTGGCGGCGAACCAGTTAGGTGTGAACTGCCGGATCGCTTCTCGTGGATTGGACAATGCTGCCAGTGGATGGCTGCCGCCCATAATCGCTGCGAGTCGTGTATCACTCATTTTCGCGCTCCCGCTTCAGTGTTCATTCAATGTGACTTGCCTGAAGTATAGCTTGATGAGGTTAGCGGCTAAACGGATAGTATAGGTTTACGTTACCTGTTAAAGAGGTAGAAAATTGAAGTTAAGCCTACGTCAATTGCAAATCTTCTGCGCCATTGCGCAACAGGGCAGCACCACCAGCGCGGCCATCGCTGTGTCACTTTCGCAATCGGCCACCAGCGCCGCACTCAACGAGTTGGAAAGCGCCTTGGATACCCGGCTTTTCGATCGCGTAGGCAAACGCTTGGTGTTAAACAATAACGGCCAAGCATTACTGCCCCAGGCCAGAAGCATGCTTGAGAACGCGTTGCAGATAGAAAACAGCTTCCTTCCAGGGCATGCAGAGCTGAAGACTCGCTTGCGGGTAGGCTGTAGTACCACTATAGGCAACTATGTTTTGCCATTGATACTTGGCGAGTTACGCCAATCGGCTCCGCACCTGCGGGTCGATGTTGATATGGCCAACAGCATGGCTATCGCCCGGAAGGTCGCAGATTTCGAGATTGATATGGGACTGATTGAGGGACCGTGCCACTTGCCCGAACTGAGTGCCGAACCTTGGCTTGTAGATGAACTGCTCATTGTAGCGGGCCAACGTCACCCTTTAGCACTCAAGTCGCAGGTCACCCTTGATGACCTGCGTACTGCTGAGTGGCTTCTCCGCGAACCTGGCTCGGGCACTCGGGAGGAAGTCGAACAGTTGCTGTTGCGTCACCTGCACGACCTCGCTGAAACCCGCCAGATCGGCAGCTCAGAAGCCATCAAACACGTCCTTGCACAAGGCATCGGCATCAGTTGCCTGTCGAGCAGGGTCGTTCGGGATCTGCTGACTTCTCAAGACCTGATTGAACTGCCGCATGCGTTGCCTGGGCTGAGCCGGCGCTTTTTTCTGATCCGCCACCGGGAAAAATTCATCTCGTCCGGACTTGAACGGTTCTGGCAAAGTTGCACTCAGTTTGCGAGCCAAAGCTAACGAAATCTATTTGAAAAGTAGGTAACTACTACCACAACAACTTGTTTTCGGAATTTATCCCAAGCGCTTAAGGTCAACTCATTGTCTAGCAGCAATCAGCGAGCTGCATTTGCCAAGGCGCAATCTCACGCCTGGCTGCCCCTTGTGAGGAACCTCTGATGAATGTGATCAAGAAAACAGTGACTGCACTGGCGTTGGGTATCGCGCTCGCCGCATCAATGAGTGCGTCGGCAGCGGAAGATCGCTGGACCTTCGATGGTGATATTCATAACAACTCACTGGCTGTCAGCCCTGACGAATCGACAGCCGTAGTCTCCTACAGTCAGCGTCCTGACGTGGTGGTCTACGACTTGAAAACCGGCAAGGTTCGTCAGGTTCTCACCGGCTATATCACGCCACGCAACATTGTCTTTTCTCCAAACGGCGATGTGTTCTACCTTTCCGACAGCAGCTTAGGGGTCGTTCGTAAGATCGACACCAAAACATTAAAAGTCATCGCAGATCTTCCGTTAGGTGCAGGTGCTTTTGGTACCACGCTCAGCAAGGATGGGAGCCTGCTCTACGTCAACAACGAGGCCGCCAGCACCTTGTCGGTTATTGACCTTGATCACCAACGACCAGTAGCTGTGGTACCTGGCTTCTCCCAACCGCGCCAAGGCATCCGAGTAAGCCCTGACGGCAAAACCGTCTATGTCACCAACTTTCTTGGCGACAAAATCACCCTGGTCGACAGCAAGACCAATAAGATCGAAGGTGAGATCACTGGCTTCAACAAGTTGCGCGCCATCTCCATATCGGCCGACGGCAATACGCTGTACGCGGCTAACAGCGGCAGTAACAGCATCGCAGTTGTCGACACTCAAAAACGCGCTATCACAACCACCGTTATGGTGGGCAAAGACCCCTACGGTGCAGCCCTGACTCCAGACGGACTGCACGTCTACTCGGGTAACCTGGGTGACAACACCCTGTCAGTGATAGACACCAAAACGCTGAAAGTGACGACCACTGTGACCGGTTTGAAGGCACCCCGCCAGGCCATTGTCTTCACCAAAGACAAGTCGAAGGCTTATGTCCTCAACGAGGACCTGAGCATCTCCACCGTCGATCTCGCCAGCAACAAGGTGGTATCGACGCTCAAGGCTGACTGATCGAAACAACGCAGGCCTTCTCGAGGGCCTGCTGATACTCCACGACCTGGTGAATAATAATGAATGGAAGTGATGAGTTCTGGATGATGAATCGCCGTCGTTTACTCGGGTTGGCCACTAGCGCTGGTCTCGCTAGCCTGCTTCCGCGCCAAGCCCTTTCTGGAACGGACTTGGCGCAACTAGATAGGATCGAATCCGCAGAGTCCGAACGACGCCTTGTACGTTTTCCAGAGAAAACGGGACTGATTCTGATTACTGATCGTCCGCCGCAGTTGGAAACGCCGCTGCATTATTTTCGCCAGGACCTGACGCCTAACGAAGCCTATTTTGTTCGGTGGCATCTGTCGGGGTATCCAACTCAGGTCGATACGCGAACCTTTCGACTGCGTCTCGATGGCCAGGTTGCCAATCCTCAGTCTTTTTCTCTTGATGCCTTGGTCAACGAGTTCGAGCCCGTGACACTGGTGGCCATGAACCAATGTTCAGGCAATGCCAGAAGCTTGTTTGGTCCTAAACCTCCTGGTGGGCAATGGCAATTTGGCGCGATGGGAAATGCACAGTGGACAGGCGTTCGCCTCAAGGACCTCCTTGATCGTGCAGGTGTTAAAGCAGGAGCAGTCGAGGTGGCAATTTCTGGGCTGGATGAGTCGCCAATGCCAGGCTTGCCAAAGATCGTGAAGTCATTGAAGTTTGACCATGCCAATGATGGTGATGTGATGGTTGCATACGCAATGAATGGCGCACCACTGCCGATGCTCAATGGCTTTCCATTGCGCTTAGTGGTACCCGGTTGGTACGCGACTTACTGGATTAAATCATTGGCTCACATTGAGGTGCTAGATAAACCTTTAAGCAATATTTGGATGAACCAAGCCTACCGAATTCCTGATAATCCAGAGATCAACGAGGAGCCAGGAAACCTCTCCAAGAAAACGGTACCCATCAACCGCTTTGTCACTCACTCCGTATTCGTACGTCCAGAACCCGAAGAACTATTGCTTGTAAATCATCCATACATGCTAGAGGGCTTAGCCAATGATGGCGGCGATGGTATCGCTCGGGTTGAGGTTTCAGTTGACGGCGGGCGTACTTGGGCAGATGCGACGCTCGACCCCGAGATCGGCCGGTTCTCTTGGCGTCGGTGGCGCTTCGTATGGACCCCCCTTGACAAAGGCCGATACACGTTCAAGGTCCGCGCCACCAACCGCGCCGGGCAAGGTCAACTGACCACCCAGTGGAATCGGGGAGGCTATGCGCGCCGGGTTATCGAACAAACCACTGGAATGGTGGTGTGAGATGACGACATTTCTCCAGCCTAGAATGCTCTTTTTTGCCTTGATGTGTAGCCTACCTATTTGGATACCAAGCGCCTTTGCGGCCGAGGAACCGAAGGTCGATTTTGGTGCTCCCGTGCACTCAATCACTGTTCCCCACGACGAGCCCTACTTGCCGGACGGTCCGGGGCGCAGCGAATTTCTGGCACAATGCGTGATCTGCCATTCTCCTCGTTACGTTACCAACCAACCTGCATTTCCGCGTAAAACCTGGGCGGCTGAGGTCGCCAAAATGCGCGACGAATATGGAGCGCCCATCCCCGACGAAGCCGTACAACCAATCATCGATTATCTGATGTTCTTCAATGGCAAGGAGACACCATGAGTGATCCTGTTCGCGACACATCGGCCCATGGGATTTCCCGAACTGCATTGGCTATGTTGATTGGTGTATTGGCGCTCGGCACGTTGATATCTTGGAAGGTCATCGGCACCCACGGCGCCTCGGATATCACCCGACGAGGAGATGCTCTCCCGTCGCGAGTGGACTCAACAGATAAGGTCGAGTTGACCACTGCATTGGTCGGCGCAGGCGCAATTGTGGTCCAACAGCGTTGCGCAGGGTGTCATGACGCGACTCAACGTTCGGTAGGTCCTAGCTGGAATGCAGTCCTTGCACGATATAAATCTGTAATTGGGACGAAGCCGCTTAATCACGAAGCATTGGCTGTCATGGTCGCTGCCATTTCCCATCCCCAACCAGGATGGGATGGTTATTCTGCAGGGCCTACGGACATAACACTGACGCCGGAGGAGCGATCAGGAACGGCAGCATGGATTCTAAGCCGCTCCAAAACCGTTTCGTTGAAGGAGCTAAGCCATGAGTAGACTGATAGCTGGAACAGAGCATGCTCTAGACGCGAATCAACCCTCGGATATTTTGCCGCGCATTGATTACGATCTTATCAAAGCCCACGGTTATGCAGCAGTGATCACACTGTTTCTATCAGCTCTTGCGGGCCTGCTTGTTGCTCTGAAGCTGACAATGCCCGATCTGCTGAGTAGCCACGCAGCGCTGACCTGGGGTCGCCTGAGGTTCGATCACACACAAGGTATTTTTTTTGGTTGGCTTGCCAATGCTTTCTTTGCGTTCTGTTACCACATGGTCCCGCGCCTGGCTGATCGCCCGGTGTTCAGTCGCAGATTGGGCTGGGTCATTTTCTATATTTGGAATCTTGGTGTCCTTTTGCCCGGATGGTTACTTATTTCCCTCGGGCTCGATAGCCCATGGTTCGCAATACAGTCTTTAGAATGGGCGGAGTTCCCAATGATCGTGGACCTAGTGGTAGTACTCGGTCTGATTTTGGTATGTGCCCAATTCGCGGGGCCTTTCTTGCTTAAGCGGCAACGAGGAGGCTTGTATATTTCGGCTTGGTACCTGATCGGCGGAGCCGTATTTACGCTGCTTGCATATCCAGTAGGAAATTTCGCGCCTGCATTTATCCCCGGCGCGCAAGGTGCTGCATTCAGCGGGCTTTGGATTCACGACGCAGTGGGTTTGTTCGTTACGCCATTTGTACTTGCGATCTCTTACTACATTATTCCGGCCGCCACCAATCGACCTATCTATAGCCACTTTTTGTCAATGATCGGTTTCTGGTTTCTATTCTTTTTTTATCCGCTCAATGGCACTCACCATTACGTCTATTCGGCTATCCCCATGGACGCGCAGAAGGCGGCCATTATCGCCTCCGTGTATTTGGGCATGGACGTGATACTAGTTGTATTCAACCAACTGATGTCACTGCGAGGCCAAGCTTCGACAGTCGCAAGCGATGTCCCTCTGAGGTTTGTCTGGACGGGCACGGTGTTCTATTTAATCGTCAGTTTGCAGGGCGCGTTCCAGGCTCTGATGCCGGTCAACCGATTGACTCACTTTTCCGATTGGGTAATTGGCCATTCGCATCTCGCGATGCTGGGTTTTGCAACCTTCGTTGCCGCTGGCGGGATTGCCCATGCCTGGCAGCGTATACCAAACAACCGCTACAGCGCAGCGGCGATGAATTGGGCTTACTGGCTGATAACTATCGGCCTACTGGCCATGTTCACCACACTAACGGCCGGCGGTTTGGTACAGGCACAAATATGGGAAACCACCGCGCCGTGGATGGACTCTGTACGCGCATCTCTGGCGTACTGGTGGATCAGAGACCTAAGCGGATTGCCGATTCTGGCAGGCTTCATCGCGTTTTTCCTGGGCCTAACTACAGGAGCCCGAAACAACGGTGCTGCCGTAAGTACCTCTCCCGTCATTCACCCTACGTTAGCGGGAGTTTAAGGTATGCAAACGGTTACCAAGCATCGCCTGTTCAATAGCGCCTATCTGATCATATTTGTAGCCGGTATCGGCTTCTTTATCTTGTCGTTTATGCTGCTCGGGATATTGCCTGGGAAGCAACTGCAAAAGGAAATCGAGGCCCGTGCACCTGCCAACATGCAACAGTATTCCGCGAAAGAAGAACGAGGGCGCATTGTATATGCCCGCGAAGGGTGCGGTTATTGTCATACTCAACAAGTACGATTCGTAGCTCAGGACGTCAGTCGCTGGGGGGCGCCCACTGAAGCATGGGAAACGAAATACGACTACCCACAACTCTGGGGGACTCGCCGCATTGGTCCTGATTTAGCTCGGGAAACCGAGGTACGAAGTAATGATTGGCATCTGACCCACCTATTCAATCCTCGATATGTCGTTCGTGACTCTGTAATGCCTGGCTATCCCTGGTTGTTTAAAGGTGATGCCAACAAACCGACATCGGATGGAATTGACCTCGTTGCCTACTTACAGACGCTTGGTAGAGCTAGAAAAGTTTCGGGTTATGACGATCCGCTTCAGGCGCAGGTTGACGCTCAACAATCAACCCAGAAGAGCAGTAACGCGATGTCGCACGACAGCATGGCAGATGAAGAAATGTCGGCGTCACTCAATGTAAGCCAAGATGCAATCGCCGCGCGACCTCGCTTGGATGGGCCAGTGCCTGGCTTTGTGATACCTACTAACGCAAATGACCGCTCGATCGCATTACGTCTGGGACAAGCGGCTTTCGCGGAGAACTGCGCCGGGTGCCATGGTCCGAGTGGAACAGGTGATGGCTTAGCGGCGCCGACGTTGCTGCCACGTCCGGCTAACCTGCGCGATGCACAATTTACAACCCGGCATTTAGCCGATGTTTTGTGGAACGGCAGGCCCGGGACAGCAATGCCCGCTTGGAGAGACCTTGATAACTCAACGCTGGTGGCACTCACGCTTTATGTGCAAAGCCTGCATACAGCGGACGAGCGCGCCTTGCCGTCTAGCGACGTAGCGCTTGGGCAGTCTCTATTTTCCACCAATTGTGCTAGCTGCCACGGTGCCAGTGGCCAGGGCAATGGGCCTGCATCTCGCGGGCTCTCCCCACGCCCCGCGAACTTCTGGGAGAAGAAAGGCAACACGGCGTATCTGGAGAACGTCTTGCGTGAAGGCATACCAGGTACGGCAATGCCTCCCTGGAAAGCAGTGCTCTCGGACGAACAACGAACTGCTGTAGTTACCTATTTGCGTACGCTATACCAACCTACCGAGCAGGAGTGAATCATGTTTGCTTCAATGGTAATTGTGATGACCCTGATCGTTTCTGCATTCGTTGTAGCTTGGTGGGTCAGCCCTGAACTTCGGCTGTGGAGTGAGGCGCCCAAGCTCGTGATGCTTGAGCGTGAACGTCGTTTTGCTCAAATAAGAACGCCATTGGATCAACAGGGGGGGAAAGATCAGGGTTCCGGTAAAACATAATATTGGGAAGTTTTTTACGGAACTGGAATAGAACTGTCTGGCGTTCGTCTACTGTCTGGTCGCGTACTATTTCAAATAGCAGGCGAGCCTACAAAAATTCACAAAAACCAAAGGAATACGTATGTTCAAAAAAATGATCCTCACCGCTGCTGTTGCCGTCTGCTGCATATCTGGTTTTGCGTTCGCCGACGCGCCAGTCAAGGTTGCTGAAACAGACAAGGGAAAAGTACTCGTAGACGCGAAAGGAATGACTCTGTACACGTTCGGTAAGGACACCTCGGGCAAGTCGGTCTGCACTGGGCCATGCGCTGCAAACTGGCCACCTCTGGCAGTGTCGGCAAACGCCAAAGCGGATCATGATTATTCTGTCGTCACTCGAGACGATGGCACAAAACAATGGGCTTACAAAGGCATGCCACTTTACAGCTGGGTCAAAGATACCAAGCCAGGGGATACAACCGGCGACGGTGTCAACCAAGTCTGGCACGTTGCTAAACCGTAACCTCATTAATTAACAGGCTAGCATGCGCCCTGGCTTTGTCAGTGGCGCAAACTAGAAGTTTAACTACCTGATAGTTCCGCCAACGTGCGGCCGCTGCGCCTCACAAAGCATGATGGATCAGATCAACGTAAAATGGGGCCGAGGCACCGTACGCTCTTGAGATGTTCCCATAACGCCATACTGGGGTATGAAGCGCCAGATGCTAAGCCCCATTTGCACAACCCAGCTGGATCACCTCTGGACTGTTAAATTTAAATAGGGCTAGCACTGGGGCTGGGACTTACTAAAGGTTTCAACCCTCAGATCTGATTAAGGTAGGATGATTCAAAGAGCATAGCAAAAATCTTAATCCCGCCAATTATACATTATTGAAAAAACAGGTGATTGCGTTGCATTTGACCAACTGCTTGCATTCAATTTGACCAATTGCATTCGTATTGCCCACCTGGATAAACACCGGATCCTATTGCAACCGTTTGCGACTTTTGATCCTTCGCATTGATTCGCCTTTCAGTTCTATAACGTGGGACTTGTGAACGATACGGTCAAGAATTGCATCGGCAATCGTGGGGTCGGAGAACAGGTCATACCATTTTTCTTTAGGGTACTGACTTGTAATCAACAATGAGCCGTTCTGTGACTGCTCGTCGATAACGTCCAGGAGGAACGGGCCCAACTGGGCGTCAATGCCACCGATGCCCAAATCATCTATGACTAATAATTCTGCGCGGATCAAATGCCGACGTAGTTTAGGCGTGGTGTGGTCAGCGTAAGAAAGTGAGATTTCTTCAAAAAGCTTCGTGGCAGTGCGATACAGCGTCGCTCGCCCAAGGCGGCAGGCTTGGTTTCCGAGTGCGCAAGCGAGCCAGGTTTTGCCAGTGCCCGTAGCGCCCGTGATGATCACATTCTGACGTCGCGCTAACCACTCGCACTCACCAAGGGACATGACCGTATTGCGGTCTATGCCTCGAGACGCCTTGAATTCAATGCTGTCTATTGTGGCTTCATTCTCACGAAGCCTTGCGTTCTTTAGCAAACGTCCAACCTTTCTGCTCTCACGCTCGCTATTTTCGGCATCCATCATTAAACCAAGCCTTGTTTCGAATGGTTCTTTCAGCAGCGCCGGTGTTTCAAGCTGACGCTCGTAGGCTGCTGCCATCCCGTGCAGACCAAGAGACATAAGGTTTTGGGCAGTATCGAGGATTGACTTCATAGCGGCTCATCTCCCTGTGAGGCGTAGTATTCAGCACCACGTATGTTGGCGTGTTCGACCAAGGGGGCGGATCTTCGGTAGTTGGGGCGCAGGTCAGATTCGTTCCGAAGGATCGAACGCAGCCGCTCAGAACTTAGGATGTTCAAGCTATTCGCATAGCCGCACGCGGACTCAAGGCGTGACGGTGTGATTGCCCCTTTGCGAACGTCACGTTTCAGGCCAACAACGACCTTCAAACCGGTCGAGAAATCTTTCCGCAGGTTGAGGTTGTCCTTCACGAAACGGAGCGTTTCCGGCCCAATAGTCTCAGCCCAGACAATCAGAGCTTCCGGCTGGGAGTCCTGGAAATATCTGTGATTCGGGGCCAAGTGCTCTTTGAGAGTGCTAGTGCCCCGCTGACGATTGAGCTTGTGCGAGCCGATGAGACGGCGCTGATGAATGATTTCGAGCCAATCGTCTCGCACGCGCAAATCGACAAGAAGATTCGCGAAGTGGTAAGGAACCGAGTAGCTGTGCTCTTCAAATTGTACGTGGTAGTCGCTGCCTACCCTAACCTGATACACCCACTTGCTGTAGCTGTACTTATGTTCTGGGAGCGGCTTGAGGGCTGGATAGTCAAGCTCAAGGAAGCGGCTGGTTCGGCTCTTAGGGTACGTTCGAGTGATTCGACTGTTTAGCTCATCAACCCAGTAGCTGATTTTCTCGTTGAGCTCTTCTAAGGAAAAAAAGGTGCTCGCTCTCAGCCTTGCGAGAACGAATCTTTGTACCAGTTGAACAGCAATCTCACCTAGCGACTTGTCTTGCGGTTTACGCGGTCTGGCGGGGTAAATTTGAAATCCGTAGTGCTCAGAAAACTCGGCGTAGGCACGATTTAGGGTCACCACATCTCTCGTGTTTTTCGTCACTGCTGACTTCAAATTATCAGGCACAACGAACCGTGGAACCCCGTCGAAGAACTCCAGGGCCAGAATGTTGCATCTGAGCCAGTCTGGGATCGTTTGACTTCTCACGGCGGTGGCAAAAATGTATCCCGAGGCACCTAGCGTTGCCACGAACACCTGAGCTTGGCTGATTGCTCCAGTATCCGGGTTGGTCACAGGCATTGTCCTGCCACAAAAGTCCACGAAGCACTTGTCTCCGGGGAGGTGAGTCTGTCGCATGCTCAGCTTTTGCCTATTGACCCATTCACGATAAATCCGTGTGAACTGAGCATAAGACACGCCTTCTGGCTCGCTTGTACGAAACTCTTGCCATAGGAGTTCCAAGGTGATGTCAGGAAGTTTTAGCTGTTCATGGATGGCAGGCCATGACGGGTAAGCCTTCCTTTGAGATGAGACTTTTGGCTGGGTATGCAGACGCTCCGCCAGCGCTTTGTCGTCAAGGTGCTTCAGTTCTTCCCAGCTTTGTCCACACTGTGCCAACTGATCCCGAATGGTGCGAACAGTGTTATGGGACACTTTGGCTAATAGGCCAATAGCCCTATTCGACAGCTTGGGGTCGCTCGTAAGGCGTAGCACCTCGCGCTGCGTACTTATTGGCAGCCTCATATGTTCTCCTCGCGACAGGTGTGTGAACACCTCACAGGTCGCGCCGTGTGAAAATTGCAGACAAACGGAATGTGATCGACTTGACGCCGAACGCGAGGGAACACAGAATGACGGCGCGTAGGGCTGAAACCTAACACCATCAAAAAAGCCTAGGGCTCCACCCCTGGGCTTTTTTGTGCTCCAAATCCACCGGCTAGCTCCTATCCTGATCTCATTGTGATACTCCTCATATGCTTAGTTCATACGGCCTGCTGCCGTGCGCAGCGCTGCGTAGCAATCCACCAAGCGACCTCTTTGGACAGAGCAAAGAACCCCCGACGATTAGGCACTTCAAATAGCGGCACCTCAATTGTCCCTCGCTGTTTAGCTTTACGAAACGCGTCGTACGATGTGTAACCCAACTCTCTCCACAGCGCGCTGCCACCCACCATCAGGCCATATCGCTGTTTGAGGTCGAGCTCTAATTCGAATGACAGAAATTGGATTTCAAGGGGCTCGCGCATCGCACTTAATGTCCGGTTTGGTCACAGTTGATAGTAATAAACCGCCCCCTTGCGCTCCAGCCGTAAGACTTCTACATTTTTTACGGTACAAAGATCGTTCGGGGATTTTTAAGTGTCTGATTTTAAGAGAATTGCAAACATTTATTCGGAGTTCGCAGGCAGCTTGCGCGAACAAATTCCGGAAAATAGCCGCCCCCGAAGCAACACAGTGGAAATGCTCGCAGTGGGCTACTGGTTCGAAGGACTGAGGCAGCGGACAGGCCTCAAAACTGCCTATGCCCTTGAGCTGTATTTCGAAAAAGAGTCATTTCGAAGAAATACGAATGGCACGATCCGGCATTACCGAAGCAAGTGGTCTAGGTACGAACAGAAAATGATCTCCCCCAAGGCCAAGACCTTGAGTAGGGTGGAACTGCTAGCACCTGGATCGTCCCGCGACCTGAATCATCCCATATGGACTTTGATGAAGCTGATCTCCCGGCAACAGAAAATCAGCTTCGACAGCTACTTCCGTGCGTTAAATACCGATGTCCAACTGGTGCTTTATCGCAGCACCAGCAACATGATTTGGGACAGTGTTCAGCGCGAACCAATCACTCAAGTTCTACTCGAAAAACTCGAACGCAGGGCAAGCTTGGATGCCCTCGCTGCGTTGATCGCGATAGTGGTCGAAGCAGATCTCCTAGGTCGAAAAACCGTTGCTATCAAGGCAGCAGGCACCTTGCACAAAGTACTTCTGATGCTGGCAATGGAGCTTCAAGCGCGCGGTGTTGCCGTTGGCCTAATCGATTGGCTCGTGTTCAACGTCCTACCCCTTGGAGTGCCTGCCCATCTGCATATCTGGATGAGCAGCGCTGACTACATCCACGCGTCGGCGCATTTGAACACCATGGTTTACCAGCATCCGGAAAGGCGCGGAAAAGCCCTACCTTGGAAGCTTCGTAATAAGCTGATGTGCAAGCTGCTTGCCGGGGACATGGGAATTGACGTTTTGCACGCAATGCGCCCTCAGTTCGAGTTGCGGACGGACATAGGGGAAATTGCGGCCGAGCTGGTCGAGGAGTTTAAGAAGACGTCGGCACTGAGAACTTGGGGATGGATGTGCATCATCGATGGCGCGCCACAGACAGTGCCACCAGTACCGCTGCTTTAGCCTTTCAAATGACTCGCTAGGCGAGTGGTCAAGTCCAATGCAAATGCCTGGTCACTTCCGATGCAAACGACTGGTCAAGTCGAATGCAAATGGCTGGTCAAATGGGTTGCAATTTCCCAATTTGGTACTGACCCTTTAGAGCTTCTAAGTACCTGGGAGCATGCTCAGCTTGAAAAGCTGATCAGCAAACTGTAGTTGGCCGCCCGACTAGAGCTGGAAGCGCTGTCGAATACCTCGCCGCTGCGGCTATCAGAAAAACACGTCGCCAATTTCGACCTAGAGACGCTCTCGCTCGCTGGTTAACCTGAGTGCACCAACCACAGAGCGCATGCAGCCACCCTGAAGCGCTCCTCTCAGGAGCTTCACCATGACTAAGAAAACCTCCGGCTCGCAGCAGTCTTCGTCCCAACGTACCCAGGCGAACCATCGCTCGGATACCCTCAACGTCAACAAAGGAACGAGCGGGTCAAACATCACCAACTCTCGAGTGCATGGCAATCGGGGCAAGCAACTCAATCCTAACCAGCAATAAGTAATAGCGGCTTCGGGGCATTATCGATGGAACGACAGTACACCTCCCCTACCCTTGGCGATGTTGCTCAATACGCCGTGGCGGCTTGCGGCGTAATGCCCCGTAAAGCCCGTAACCGAGATGACGAAACAGAGTTTGATGAAAGCACGGCCAAAACCTACCAGAAGCGTATGCAGCGGCTGGCGAAGGAGGACTGCAACCTACAAGAAGCCTTTGAAGACATTGCTCAGCTGCTGACCGATTCGTTGGGGCGCTATATTCGTTGCCCCTTTTGGGCAGAGCAGATTCGAGACCTGCTCAATGAGCTGTATTGGTCATACTCGTCCATGGTCAAAAGCATGGGCACCATGATGACTAAACGGGACACCACGCGCTTCTTCCTGACTAGCTATGCCGTTGACGTTGCGGTGAGGTCACTGTCGCGCAACTGGGTGGTACTCCAAGGCTATATCTATGCTGCCCCCCAGCCTATGGAGCCCTGCTGGTACCTCCCTTCCAGCGTAGAGGGCAAGCTTTCAACTCCGTTGGATAAAGTGCTCGCCTGGGCTTACGCCTCTTGCGGTCTCACCCTGGCCACTTTCCATGATCCAATCGGTGTGGCCGGTGATACGACGAAGCTTAAGCAGAATGAGCGGGCTGCGAGGAGTTGGAAAAACGGACAGCACCTGCCATCTGTGCCGACGCTTGTGAGCATCCTGGATGATTCGTTTCAAGCCTTGTCGTCGATCGGGAGACCCGTTGAGCGAAGACTTCAAGACGGCATCGTGACCTGCGCCGTCATCGCAAGGATCACCACATGCATCTCGAAAGATATCAAGGAGCACCTTGGCACTGAATACCTCATCGATATCCTGAGACAAGTCCGACTCTATTACGGCTGGATAAGGGCTGAAATCAATGAGTACATGAGCCAACTCAACGAAGAGGTCGCGTCGAGACTGGCCCATCATCTTGTGGAAGTGGGAACAGATAAAAGAGGTCAGGCCGAAGCATTTTAACGGGTGGAGCTTGGGATAAAGACGGCCCCAGATTTCTGGGCCTTTTTTGAGAGCAAACGCCACAATGCGAGCGAGCTCTTGCTGAGCCACAGAGATGACGACGGCCACGTCCCCGACGACGTCGTTCAATGGATTGAGAGTCACTACGGTGCCTACGCAGCCAGGGTTCGGTCGGATGGCATCTCTCGTTGGAGAATTGATAAGCCTGAACTGTTTGATCACTACCTGCAGCGAGCCCTGGCCATGAGAAATGGCTCAGGCGTGACCCTGTCAGCAGTAGAAACGCTACATGCAGAGATGAAGTCGGCAGGTGTCGCTGAACGTCTCCCTTGGCTAGTGCATTGGCTGAAAGGCATCGTGTGCTATCGAAAAGAGGACTATGACTCTGCATCCAGCCACTACGCTACAGCCTTCCAGCTCGCTAAGTACTCCGCCGGAGACCTGCAGTATTCGCTGGTTAACCAGTACCTGGAGGTAATGGCGAAGACCAAGCAATGGATACGGTTCAAGCAAGGCGTGCGTTGGGCGAATTATTTAGACATTCCTGTTCGTTGGCTGCGAGATAAGGAACCAACCGAAGAGAACATCCGAAATTCCTACGGCATCCTAGGACTTGAGAAGATTCACTATTTTCAGATGTGATCGCATACACCACGACGTCGGTCGTGAATCAGGCGCCCGACTTCGTCGATGTATTGGCCCTTCGGGCCCATGAGCGTGTCTGCGCGCTCAGCTTGCTTCGTTACATCTCCTCAGGATTGATCGGGCAGGCATCCTCTAGCTGGTTTGGTATTAGCCCTTTCATTGCGCCGTTTGTTGAGTCCCCCTGTCCTCAAACCCGCCCTTACCATGACCGCGTCTTGACTCAATAACCAGCTGCGCAAATTGAACCAAATCCCGCACGGCCCCCCTGCCCGACCTATCCAAATGAAACCCAAGCATCCCTACTGCCCTGGGCCCATCTTGATCGCATTTCAGCGAGTCGCCCACCATCGCGATCTGGTCATGCTGATCGCCGAACAGGTGCCCAGGCTTAACCTGCAATGCATTGCAGATGGACTGGTAGATCACGGCGTCCGGTTTTATCGCACCGACTTGATAGCTAAAGGCGTAGCCATCGAGATTAGGAAACGCCTGAAGGACAGCTGCCCCATAAGGCTCACAAAGGTTGGAGCATATGCCCACTCGCACGCCCTCTGCGCGCAATAAAGCAACCGCCTCAATGCCATCCTCGAACGCAGTGATCGATGCGACTTCGCGATCCAGATCTTCCTGTAGTGCTTGCAGGCGAGTGGGCGATACGCGGATGGCCAGTTGATCCGCAGCGTCCTTCAGCGACCATGGGTTGCTCATCAGCACCCGCAAATCCTCCGGGCTGGCTCGGCGGCCACCGACGATTCCTTCCTTGAGTAATTGCCTGAAAGGATGACGCTTGCTTCGGAGGTCGACCAGGGTGCCAAAGGCGTCAAAGACAACAGCTGAAATCATGGGTTTACCTAATGAGTTCGCACAGGCCAAACCGTTGGAAGCAGTTACCGTGGGCTGGCATATGACCATACCGTCCCCACAGGATTTGTCGAGTGGGGCACCCAGTAGGACTTGAGCACCCTACCCCCGCTAACGCTTAGCAGACGTCGTAAGCAGCTGCCTGCCCTCTGAATATGGTCGATAGTTCTAAAGGACGAGTCCCTTTGCGAAATGCTCCACGACAAAATCGACAAACGCCCTCACTTTCGGAGCCATCTGCCGGCTGCTAGGCCACACAACGTGGAAGGTACTCCCGCCTACCAAGCAGGAGCCCAGTACTTTTTGCAGTCGGCCATCCGCCAGACTGTCCTTCACAGCAAAATCCGGAACGCACGCTAACATCGAGAAGGAAGAAAACCTAAAGGTCGTGGTATTTGAAAGCGGTGATAGACCTCAGAGCCCCGCTCGTCTGGCTCGGTGAAACCGAGGGGGACAGCATGTCGCCGGCGGGCATTTTGAATGGGACGAAGCTCGTCATCGACAGAGCACGGACGCCGCAGGTTGGGAATGTGGTCGTCGCCTACATCGACAATCAACCCGTGGTCAAACGCCTGGATCGACAGCTCAATGGTGGCTGGATGCTGAGCTCCGACAACCCAAGTACCCTCCGATCCAGGGCCTCGAGGAGATCGAAGTCTTTGGTGTGGTGACCTGGAGTCTGACCCTCCATGTCCCCTAAGCGCCCCACCTATGCACTGGTGGACTGCAACAGCTTCTACTGCTCGTGTGAGCGGCTGTTCCGTCCCGAGCTTCGGCAAGTCCCGGTCGTGGTACTCAGCAACAATGACGGCTGCGTGATTGCCCGAACACCCGAGGCAAAGGCGCTGGGAATCAAGATGGGCGATCCGTTCTTCAAGATCCGGGATGCTTTGAAAGCAAAAGGTGTCGTCGCCTTCTCAAGCAACTACGAGTTGTACGGTGACATCTCCTCACGCGTGCAGCGCACCATCGAATCTTTGGCTCCGCGGGTCGAGGTCTATTCAATCGATGAGAGCTTTGCGGAGCTCACTGGCATTGCGGAACCCCTTGGGGACTTCGCGCGGCAGATCCAAGCGCGTGTACGGAGCTGGACGGGCATGCCGGTGGGCATAGGTATTGGCCACACCAAGACCCTGGCCAAGGCGGCGCAACACGCGAGCAAACTGTACAAGGAACGCACCGGCGGCTTGGTCGACTTGCGCGCAGACCATGCGGTCGAATGGCTCCTCAAACGGATGCCGACGCAAGAGGTCTGGGGCGTTGGTCGACGAATCTCGGTACGGCTCGAGGCCGACGGGGTCACGACAGCCTGGCAGCTCGCAAACACCAATCCCAAGACGATTCGCCAGCGGTACGGCGTCGTGCTCGAGCGCACAGTGCGCGAGCTCACCGGTGAGCCTTGCATTGAGCTGCAGGAAGCGGAGCCTGACCGACAGGCCATCTGCACGTCCCGAATGTTTGGTGAGCGTGTGACGACCCTTCAGGCTATGCGAGAAGCTGTGGCCAGCTACATGCACCGGGCGACCCAGAAGCTTCGCAAGCAACAGTCCCTGACCGCCGTGTTCCGGGTTGCTGTGCTCACATCACCATTTGGCGACGGGCCGAAGTACGCGAACTCGGTCATGTGCTATCCGCCCTACCCGACTGACGATGTGTTGATGCTGACTCGGGCGGCGATGGAGGGATTGGAGGTCGTCTGGCGCGATGGGTACCGATACAGCAAGGCGGAGATCTTGCTGATGGATCTTCGCAAGCGTGGCGAATTCACAGGCGATCTATTCGCGCCGTCCCAGCCCGCCAAGACGGATGAGCTAATGCGTGTACTAGATCGCATCAACGTGAAGTTCGGCAAGAATGCTTTGCACTCCGGACGGATGCCGATTGAAGCGACGTGGGCCATGAAACGCGAGATGATGAGCAGGAGCTATACCACCAGCATCCATCATCTTATGCGCTTCCAGGCAATATAGCTGGACGCTGCCCCCTGCTAAGGCATAGGTGCTGGTGCTGGAAGCTCCAGAATCGACCAACCAGCTTTCTCGAGCGCCGCCTTGCGCTTATCCCCTGTTGCGCCCTCCCCCAATGAACTCTGGCGTATGGCCAAGCACAACATGTGCGACGGACGGGTCATCCCCACGTACATCAGCATCATGTCTTTCTTCGCTGTTTCCTGAGGCCTCTTGGCATTTGCTTTTTTGCCCTCAAGACATGGCATGAGTTTCTGAATGAAGTGGCTGCCCCTGAAGGTCTCCAAGATTATCGTCGCTGCGTGTGTCTTGCCTTTTTCCGAGTGAATGGATGACATCCGGATATCGACGCCGGCGGAGACATCCTGGAACCGGTAGGTGTTTACAAGTGATCCCCCTGTTTCTCCGGCTTCGGTGGCAACTGGAGCAGGCTCATAGGCAAGGTATTGGCGACCCAGGAGTTCAGCTGCCACACCCTCAGAATCATAGAGCGCGGCAGCCAGCACCATGAGTTTCGGTGCGATGACTTTGACCCAGTCCTGCTGCGTGATTTCGGACGGCACAAACAGCATCTGCTGGAGACACTCGCGGTACTGAGTGAAGGCTTCTGGCTTGGTCGTGAATTTCTCATGTACAGCGGCTTGGTGCCGACCTCGTATCTGAACCAGGCTACGAGGGAAAGCCAGCTCACCGAGGTTGATCAGACACGAGGCCAGCAGCTCAACGGCGGAATTGGCCGTTGGCTCCTTCATCGCATATCGACGTGCGATATGTGCGCCCTCGGCGAATGTGCGGGACTTGAACGCCGTCTTGGTCGTGTCAGACCGATAGGATGGCCAATAATGTTCCAAGGCTTTCGGGTACTGGTTCGGTTTGAAGTTCTCAAGCCGATGCACGGCGCCGACGGCGAACACACCCTTCTCGCGGATATCTTCCGGTAGATGTTTCAGCACCAGCTTGCCGAATTCGTCCAGCACTCCGGTTGCATCCTTGTCCGGAAAGACGATTATCGTGTTCGGGATGGTGCTGGGTTGCCTTGCAGCCCGCAGCCCCTTCAAGCCATCCGTGATCGGGACATAGGCAAACGGGTTGGCAATCGATGCAATGGCCTGATCAAAGCGGAAGCTGCTGGCGATCTCCAACTGACGCTTTGGGTCAGGGAACGGATCCGACAGTGGTGTCTTCTTCTCGAAGATTTCCTGGTTTGGGTCGCCAACGCGGATGACGCGAACATCTGGGTCATCGTGGGGAAAAACCCGTTGCAGTATGCCCGCCTGGTCAGGTTGGGTGTCTTGCATCTCATCGATCAACACGCACGGGAAGCGCAGACGCAATGCGCCGCCCACAGCCGGCTCTTGTTCGAGTAAGGCGTGGCCTAGCACGAACACTTCATCGAAGCAGAAATAACCCGCGTTGGCAGCGCCGCTCAGCGATTTCACCACACTTTTGTAGGTGGCGGTGTGTGGCGCAAAACCGATATCTTCATCTCCGAGTGGATGATCGAAATCGGCAGACCGGACTCGCAAGCTGTGGAGGCTTTTGTGCTTCATCTCAAAGGCCGTCTTTGCACCGAAATGCTCGCTATCCGTCAGCTTTCTTCGGCGTGCCTTATGCGTGAGGTCATCGTCAATGGCCTGCAGTGCAATCCCTTTCGAGCGCAACCAGGGCGAAGCCAAGAATCGCCCGGTGAAACCGTGGATTGTGTCGATATAGTGAGGGAATCGAAGCAGCCGTTGACCGACTTCGGTGCCGCCGAGGCGTTTCTCGATCTCTTCTCGGGCCGCGTTGGTGTGCGAAAGCACGCAGATACCCTGCATACGGCTCTTCCAATGGCGAGCTAGGATGGCCAGTTTAGCGACGACCAGGGTCGTCTTGCCGCTCCCCGGACAAGCCGCCACATCGATGGTATCCATGCATTTCAAGAAATCACGGCGGGGCATGTCGAGCGTTTCTAGCCCCATGAGCTTGATGACCCAGTCCACATCGGCATCAGTGATGGGGGCAACCAGTTGTCTAAGCGTCATTCGGAGACCTCTTCCAGCGGATCAGCAGAGCCTGCAGGTGCTGTCGGCACCACGAGGGCGTGAGCCGGGCTGGAGGTTGTGGTCAGTGCGGCACCTCCGGTTGCGTACTCGATCGCGTGGACAACATAAGTTGGCAGCAGCCCCCGCAGTGTCGTGGCGTCCAGGGTACTAGCTTCAAATCGCTCGTCGATCAAATCGATCAGGTGCTGAGCTGCGATCGCTTTAGAGGCCCTTTTGAACAGTTTGTAGATCGCGGAACACCGAGCATCCTCGGTTGCATAGGTGGTCTGGATCTTGTCGAAGGCTGTCTGCGCTTTCTTCAGCAGCGTGACCTTGGTCTCCTTGTGCTCATCGATTTTTTCCTCATTGATGGCCAGGTATGCGGCGTGGTGGACTTCCTTCGAAAGCCCCTTGAACGCCAGGTCGTACTCGAGCGTCCAGTGATCCGCAACGAACGTGCGCACGCATTGCCCATCACTTTCTGCTCGCTTCTCGCGGTGCTCCTTGAGACCTTTTTCAAGTTCAGGCAGAGTGGCACCGAAGTCTTTCATCGCGCGCCAGCGTCGATCGGCTTTGTCTGGCCATACAGCCCCCTTTACCCCCCTCAGGCTCAAAATCTCGGGAGCACAGTCCGGCATCACGTCCATGTCCGTAATGCAGGCGGTAGGCACGGATATCTCGCCCTTGGAGATGTCTTGTCGCTGCAGGATTTTCGAATACCGCCGCAAGCCAACACCGCCCACGTTGATGATCGATACGCCATGCTTGGTGAGATCTTTGGCAAGTCGCCGAGCAAGCGACGGCAGCAGAATGGCCTCGGCATCGCCTTCCACTACTAGCAGCCCCTTGGCGAAGAACAGACCCGCTTTGGTGACGTCCAGGAAACGACTGAGGAAGCGGTAGTCGTCGGGAGCCAGGCAGGTTTGCTCTTTCGCGAGTGAGAACGCCTGCCGCCGCTGCATCAGAACCAGGTTCTGTAATGGAATTTTCGAGCTCAGGTTGGGGCTGTGAGTAGTCAAAATGACTTGAACCGGCCTCAAGCCTGTAGTTGGCTGAGCCGCGGCTTCAAGAAACTCCATCAACTGGAGCTGACGCTGAGGATGCAAGTGAGCTTCAGGTTCTTCAATGAGAAGTAGCGGAAGTCCGTCGGGCTCTCTACCAAGCAGCAGTAGCTCACAGGCCATGAACAGCACGTTGTTCGAGCCCAACCCATAAAAGCCGCGGGCTTCACCTGTGGCGTGATCCAGCAGCCCCAGTTCGAGTCGCTCTAGGATCTGCTTAAGTTTGGCGGGATCCGTTCCCGCCTCTCCGAAACCGATACGACTCGTCAGAGGTTGGCCTGCAAGGGATAGCGGACGCAGGTAGGTGTCGTTGATTTCCTTCTGCGCGGAGACAATGGCGCCGTGGCTGTTCACCAGGTGACGGAGAT
The DNA here is from genome assembly GCF_041060445.1 of Pseudomonas sp. W2-17. NCBI lineage: Bacteria > Pseudomonadati > Pseudomonadota > Gammaproteobacteria > Pseudomonadales > Pseudomonadaceae > Pseudomonas > Pseudomonas sp. W2-17. The sequence continues at coordinate 161,789 of NZ_JAUFNS010000008.1, forward strand.
AGTCGCCCATGCCGGCAATGCTGAGGGCTTCAGCGTTAGCGAGGTCAGCTGGGAGCACCGCAGGATCAAATGCGCTGCCGGCGTCAATATTGGGGAAATTACTCAGTACTTGGGACAGGCGGGAGTTTCTACCCGGGGACATCTCCCGCTCTGCGTCGCGCAGCGGTTTCAGGTATGCGGTGGCCAGTAGTTGCCGTACCCCTCCGTCCAGAGATGGGCCCTCTCCGTTTTCACCCGAACGAACCGAGATGTCGACCCATTTGCGGGTTGAGGCAGAGGCGACGATTCGGCGAGCTGACCAGTGAACGTACAATCTTCCAGCGCCGCCCTTGTAGGTCACGTATTCAGCGAAAGCGCCAAGTTCCGCAGAGCTCAATCCCTCCAGCGTACACCTGAGGGTGATGGCCTCCGCCTGGGTACCATCGTTGGCAATGTGAAAGTCCTCGATCTGCAACCTGAGATACTCAGCATCACGGGTTTGCAGAACGTAGCGGATCGCATCGATGACTGCTGTTTTACCTGCGTCGTTTTCCCCGACGAGGGCAGTCACGCCTTCGTTGAACTGGATGTTCAATGCATGGCCACCTTGGCCGAACTGGCGGAAGTTTTCGATTTTCAAACCCGAAAGATACACAGCGCTGCCCTCACCTGATTTCGTGGCTGGGAGAGGGTTGCTTAGCGTCAACCTGGCCTTCACCATCCCTCCCTGGATGCGCATAGCTATATGCCATGAAAAGTCCATTGGTGCTAGACGATTCGGTCGGTTCCTCCCGGAACCGCGCGGGCTTATGTCCTTTGTAAGCATCAGCACAGCTCATGATGCCGGCGAAACACGCCCAGATGACCAAGGTACACACAGTCCGGCAACGGATAATCGGGAGGAGGTAGTTCCGGTAGGACACCGCGCTTGACGTCGAACGCACGCATTCCAGCAAATTGGGCACGCCCTCCGGCACGTCTGTTGTGAACCAAGCCCCGACTACGTCGGATCTTGCCGTCCGGGCTTGCATCCTTGTGTCAACGGCCGAACGCCTGTGCGCTCCGCTTGCTAACAGCCTTCCGCCGGCGTAATAAGCGCATGACGCAATTGTTCAACACGCAGCGGTAGAAAGAGCTCGGACTCAGCTATTTGTCACCAAACCTTGTGTCCGGCTCGGGCGACCTCGTCCTCTTTCCACCGCGTCCCGATGGTTTTAGCTTTCCAGCAGGATGTATTCGGTCTGTCCAGAACCTAGTCATTCCCATAGTCTGGCTCATACTCGATCTCTCGGTCATCTTGCTCAACGTACTCTTCATCAAAGTCTGCAGCTTTCATCGCTTCTGAACCCTCCAGATGCAAATCGCAAGTTGGACAGTAGAACTCGACGGGTGTGGAGTACCGCTCAATGGTTTCGTACCCACTTTCATGATCCTGCTCGATGACTTCTTCGTGGATGCGATCGCCCGCTAGGAAGGCTTTGCTTTCACACGCAGGGCACGAGACGTCCCAGTGGCTATCCAGGACGTATCTGAAAGCGTCTCGATACGTCCACCAGCTGAGGCTTTGTGATTGCTCTCGCAGTGCCTTGACGTCCTTTGGAGAACGCTTTTTAGGTTTCTGCTGTGAAGATCCCGATACCTCATCAGGTTTTTCAAAGGTTGCTCGGGCATTTGCGATGCTCTGTTTAGCCGCCTGGACTTTGATCGTGTGAAAGTCTTTAGCAAGGGCGGCGGGGATTTTGGATTCACCGCCGACCCAATCTTCTAGCTCCATCCCCATGGATGCCAGTATGAGTTCGGATGTTGCCCAGAACCCCCCTTCCCAGTCGCTATCCGCCACGCCAGCGAAGGCTGCCTGGCCCGAGTGAAGCTCGGCGTTCCGGCGCGAGGAGATCAATTCGCATGACTTGGCATGCGGTGTCCCAAACTTTGCCACCGTGTGCTTTAAGCGCGCGAAAACCACATGAGCACCAATGGTCTTCACTTTGGTATCCGTCTCGACACCGCTCGCCTCCAGAAGGCTATTGGGATTGTCGGTCTCCACGACTAGGCTAGGATGAATCGCCGCAAGCTGAGCTTTACCAAGAAGCTCAAGGGCTAGGGCTGCCCATATCTGATAGACCTCCGAATCCTTCGACGCCTTGGCCTGCAGCGCTCGCGTGGCGTAGAGCCGCGATTTACCTAGCAAGGCCTCCGCCGAGATTGCTGAAGGCACTTCCTTGCGCGGCTTTTTGCCGCTATTCCCTGTGTTAGCCATGGTTCATTCTCTCCATTACGGTGACCCTGAGGAGCTTCCGCTCAGTGCTTCCCTGTGCAGCTCCACGGCGATGTATAAAACGCCAGTTATCAAGCAGTAGGAACGTCCCGGCTTGCCAAGTGATTGCATGCTGGTCTTCGGGCTCAAAAAGATCGATTGCGCGCACGATCTTGTGAGCGCCGGCATCCATCGGGGTCATGCAGCCAGGGTCAAACCTGTAGTAACGATCAGCACTGTCCCGGGCAGCGGTGTAAAAGCTGTTACTGCCATTAGTGACCCTGAATGTCGACGACCGTGCTTCCTCTAGATTCAAGGGCTCGAAGGCACGCCCTTCACAAAAGATAGTTTGGGCAGTGCGCGGGGCAGCCTCCAAGCACCCCATAACGAGGTACCGTGGTGGGGTACCCCAGTGGGCCCCGTCGGTGTGCCATGGAAATGGATTAAGGCCGTACCGGGCGCTGAGCGAGCGTAGATTCGCAGCGTGCTTGTTAGTCGGGATCAGCTCATCGATAAGCGGCCCGTGGCGCCGTGTAGCCTTGGGCTGTCCAAGGAGAACAGCAATCTCGAGGGCAGCTTGCTCTATTGCAACGGCGTCATCGTTAGGAAGTTGAAAAGCTGCCCATCCATTGGAAAGCAATTCTGATAGGGCATTATTGATCAACTGTGCCATTAAGCATCCTTGCGCCTGCAGGTTTGGCGACTAGGCCACATTCAACCAGTGTAGATGCTTATAAAGGCATCAATAGCGCGCATTCACGCTTGTGTTCATCAGGCTTGGTAAGGTCGGCGCCCCACCCGAAAGCTTGTGCACGCTGATCCTTAACCGGGACACGCAACGGCGCAAGAGGGCCGTAAAGCAAAGCGGGAAATCGGCTGATGCCATTTGGAAAAGCTGCGCAATCCGGAGGAGTTTACCCCAGTAGGCATCATCGCTTCCTCCGTCCGGTTTAAAGTTCGCGGAGTTCCCCCTGGGTGGGCAGAGGCCGCAGCCCATTCTCCTCAGTTAGCTTCCGGAGGGCTCGACCGTGCTAATACGATCAGGCTGAGATAGTTGATCGCAAAGACGTTAATCACGTATCTCTAACTCGTGAGTTTGATGCTTGAGAGGTCGCCTTGCTCAACGTAGGCTGACATTGCGTTCTGGGGGAGTATCAAGTGGATGAGATAGCTGACGAAAATCATCACTAACCGTTAACTGACTCAAGCATATCCAAAGCGGCTGGATGCCAGACCCGCTGTCACTCCCGCCATGATATTCAGAACAACTGGGCCTACTGGTTTGAAGAATTCGTACAGATCTAGGTTCCATACTGTTTCCATAAAACTACCCTCCTTAATGGCGTTGATTACCATCAAAATGTTTGGGCACCGCTCAAAAACAACGGCAGCTACGAGCACTGAAACGAGGCTGAATACAATCAGGGAGATAGGGGCTTTCGAAACCCCGCATCCAGGTAGTCGTCGCGTCCCTAGCCAGCTAGAAGACGCTTAAAATGTTTACAGGCCTTACCGGGGCCTGAGAAGACGCAAATCTTAACCTCAAAGGGGCTCATAAATCCAGAGATCCTACTCTCGAAAAGCTCGTCGTACTCATCATTTTTGCGCAGCAAGTGCTCAAGGTGTGCCCGTTTGGTGGCGCTATCAGGCAATGCCTTGAGTCGCTGCTGGATGTTGTGGGCTCTTATGTGAACGGGCGTCTGCAACACAATGATGTGTTGTGCTTCACGGAAGCTTTTCCCTAACCAACTGAAATAGACTCCTTCAGCAATCCACCGCGACTGCTGGCTGTATTCGTCTACCCGGCGCAACCTAAGGTCTCTATCAGTGGTGCTGCTAAAAGCTCCCAATGCAGCGTCATTATAGGCAATCTCGTCCAAGCGAACGACCGGCGCCGGCATTAACGCCGATAGCCGCGTTGCCAGCTCGCTTTTGCCGCTCCCCGGGCCACCTATGATGTGGATTCGTTCCAATACATTGTCCATTTTGGTTTTGGTATTTTTCATACAGTACCTTGATCCAGCTGCCCTTTCTGTAAATTTTGGTGATAAAAATGATCGGAATGGAGCTCGGCGGCTCAGCCAAGATAATAGCGAGAACCAACCGGCTCCGAAGCACCCCCATAGCCAGAGCATTTCTCGCGGCCTGGCAGAAATACTCACGCAGTGGATGCGAATCAGGATGGCAAAGACATAACCCAAAGCAGCCAAGTCCCGGGTGGTTAACGGGTGGAAATGTCGATTCGATCGCAAGCAGGGAAAAGGTCGTAACGGTGAAGTGTTCGAAGTGGAGAAAGAGGGGTTGCCGCCATTTTTCACGCCTGAGTGTTGTCGTGATCTTGCCGAAACGCTTCACGCGATCTCGCGTGAGTGGGTGGCAAGCTTGGGGGCATTCAGAAAGCAGGCGTTGCGCATATGATGCCGGCGCATCTCGTTGGAGTCGTGGGTAACTCAGTAACGATCCGAGTTAGAAGATGCTAGCGTTTCGTGGCGATCCTGTACTGTTCAGGACAGCAACACGGTCAGCCGGCCGGCAGTGACTAGCTGGTTCATCCTTTGGTGCGCTCGTTGATGGTCACATTTTCCTGCTAAAGCTTGTCGCTTAGTACGGGAGGCAAGTGCCATCGCCATCACCTCTTTCGTTTCGTTTGTATGCCCTTAGGCACTGGCGCATCCTGAGTCGCTGAAACAGCCTGATCGACTGAGAGCGACGAGTCCTCTAGGGCCTGACGGGCCGTTTCGGCGGACTCAAGCTGAACCTTCAAGTCTGTAACAAGCTTAGCCAACTCTGATTCGCGGGAAGCACCCTGTGCCATCGAGATGTGCAGGGCCTTGAGCTCGTCATTGAGCTCATTGGCTTTAGTTCGGTGGTGCTCGATGATCGCCCCTGCCCTAGCCTCGGCCAGCGCCAAGGCATGCACCTGTGCAGTGAGTTTCTGCACCTGATCAACCTGAGCTTGAAGCGTCCTAGCCTGTTGGCGAGATTCGCCGAGGAGACGTTCATTATCGCGGTTGAGTCTGGTTGACTCATCCTGTTTGATGGCCAGCGACTCGCGAAGCTTTCGTTGCTCGACCTGAGATTCGTGCAGCTGAGCTTCATGTCGGCGTTGATCCTGATCGCGCTGTTCTTTCACGGATTCCCGGTAGTGCTCCAAGGCACCACGCGCATGAACATGCTTCTCTTCGAGGGACTGGATCTGATTGTCCCTATCGACCACCAGGGCTTCAAGGTCAGTACAGCGCTGGCTGATGCCAGCGTTACGCGTCAGCTCGGCTTGAAGCGAAGACTGAGTGGTTTGAAGGTCAGCGGTTTGAGCCTCAATGGCTGCTTGCTGTGTATCCAGCTGCCTGCGTGCGCCGGTCAGTTCCGATTGTAGATTAGCAATTTGCGCCTCGAGCCCCACGCGCTGCAAATCGAAGGCTGATCGAGCCTGTTCGATCGACTCGTCGCCCTCCTCCATAAGCCGATCCAGAAGGCTACCAACCATCGCTGAGAGCTCTTCTCCCATCCGTTCCCGGGAGGACGGCGGGCGCGGATCGAAGGATTCTATCTCCTTCAAATACCGGGAAATCGTGGTCTTCGAGCCTGTATTACCCAGCTCAACGCGCACGGCGTCAATGCTCGGGTACATGCCCTTGGCGAGCAAGGACTGCCGAGCTTTTTGCACTACTACCTTGTTTATGCCGCCGCGCGCCATGGAAGCTCCTACGATTTCGTTGTGTGTTACGTGTCATGTATTTACGTAGCACTTTATCACAATACTGGTGGCTCTATCATGCTCTTCCTAAAAAGCTATAATAATGTCTTATGGCTTCTTCACTCTCAAAAAGGCGTTTAGCTGCCGCTGGAAGTGTGGAATGCTGAAATCACTCCGATTTTGAAGGCAAAACGTGATGGACAAGGCTGACCGGTACCTCAAGGCAGGTACACGGGAGAACACCCGCAAAAGTTACCGGGCTGCGATCGAGCACTTCGAAGTGACGTGGGGCGGCTACCTGCCCACTACAGGCGACGGCATCGTTCGCTACCTGGCTGAATACGCCGACAAGCATGCGATCAGCACCCTCAAGCAGCGGTTGGCCGCGCTGGCGCAGTGGCACATCACTCAAGGATTCCCAGACCCGACAAAGACGCCCAACGTGCGCCAGATGATCAAGGGCATCCGTGTCGTGCATCCCGCCCAGGTCAAGCAGGCCGCGCCGCTCTTACTCACGCATCTCGAACAAGCCGTGAAGTGGCTGGAAGCAGAAGCCGCCGCCGCGCTCGATCGCGGCGACTACAAGACGCTCCTGCGCCACCGTCGCTCGGTGGCCATGGTGCTGATCGGATTCTGGCGTGGGTTTCGCGGGGATGAGCTGGCCAGGCTCACGGTGGAGAACACAAAAGCCTATTGCGGTGAAGGCATCACGTTCTTCCTGCCGCACACCAAGGGTGATCGCCTGCACGAGGGGACAACCTTTCAGACGCCGGCGCTAACTATGCTCTGCCCGGTCGAGGCCTATATAAACTGGATCACCGTTGCAGGCCTGTCGAAGGGGCCTGTCTTCCGCCGCCTGGATCGCTGGGGGAACTTGGCCGACAAGGCCATCCAACCTCACAGCTTGATTCCCATGCTGCGCCGAATCTTCAAGGAAGCCGGGCTCCCCGAAGAGCTGTACAGCGCCCATTCGATGCGACGAGGCTTTGCAACCTGGGCGTCGGCCAACGGGTGGGACATCAAGGGGCTGATGAGCTATGTGGGCTGGAAGGATATGAAGTCGGCGTTGCGGTATGTGGATGCAAGCGTTTCCTTCGGGGGAATTGCGTTGCGTTCAAGCAGAGATGCATCTGGGGCTGGAGCTGAAACCAAAGGCTTGGTCTCAAAGGGTTGAGAACAAGCTCCCTGCAGAAACAGCTGACCTTGCGCCGTGGTCGTTCAGTCGAGCATGTACAAACTTGCTACGTACGACTCAGACTGCACTACGATCTAGCCCACATCCAACGCCAAGCGCTGAAGGCGCAATGGAGCCATCTTGAAGCAATGTGTAGCAAACACCATTGGCGAGTTCGATGCGCTTATAGCGAGCTTCGGGTCGGACGTGTTGTTCCGTGGACAGACATCCCATTACGGCGAACCCGGAGCGCCATCGGTTGGCACATCGTTCGACCGGAAGGGGTGCGTCCCCAGTGAGATGCTCAAATGGTGCCGTTACTCCCAGAATGTCCTTGATACCTTCATCGTCAAACACAGAGCTGATTTCGGTTTTCAGCAGGCTTTGCTTCAGCACTATGGTTGGCGCTCGTTCTACGTCGACTGCACATCCAACCCAGGTGTGGCGGCCTGGTTTGCTAGCCACTCATACTCCGAGGCCGTGAATCTGGAGGTTAGCGAGGACTGCGATGAACGCGCTGTGTGGCTCAGAAAGCGCATGGCCCGCTATGCACCCGCGAAGGGTCAAGGCCATGTCTATATCTTGAGCAAGCATGCCGCAGCGCAGGTGGGCTTAGTCGATCTCGCAACACTTTCAGTGGCAGGCTCAAGACCTAGGACGGTTGCACAGTCAGCTTGGCTGCTAGGCCCGCTGCATAATCCGATACCCCAAGATTGTTATCTGGCGCAGATAACTGTGCCCGTCGAAATACTTCAGGTTTATGCGGCCAGTCGCGGATTAACTGATACGAACACCCTCTTCCCTTCTCCCGCTGAAGATCCGATGCTCAAGGCACTGCTGGGCTTGCCGTGGGAAGAGATCAAAACTGCGTCGTCGCTCCCGGGTCTTCCCGCGTTCAAGCGAACTCTGGAACTACCTGAGTATCATCCAAGCTTCGTAAAAATAGCGCCTGCGCAGATTGCCTTCTACCGCGGTACCAGGATCCTGGATACGCAGGACTCCGTAGATGGCGATTCTCAAGGGGGAATTTTCGTTGAGATTCCAGACATGGTGCTTTACGGCTCAGTCCAGCAAGCAAGACCCCTTCTCTTCCCAAGTATAGAGAAGCTGGTGGAGGAGAACGGTACGGTGGCATTCGAGGCACCCGTTCTGATCAAACATGCGAGCTTGGGCCATTTGCCGCTTTATCAAAAAGGGGTCGGTGTCATGCCAAGGGGGCCGGGCTTGTTTGAGGTATGTGAGCTGACAGTCGAACACCCAGGACTTGAGCTGACAGGCGCGGGCTTTACCAGAGGATGGACATATCGAAAACAGTCGAACGGAGTCTGGGCACGGGAGGCGACGTCTTCTGACTGTACCTGTGACAATGCAATCGTTCACGATCAGCACATCAGTGCGTTGCATATCGCGGAAGATTTTTTGGATGAGCCGGAAGCTTTCGACTAGACCGGCTCACGGGGATTCTGGAGGATAAAGGCCCGCCCTACGACGGGCATCTGTGATCCATGCCTCCAGTTCCTCCTTTACGGTCATCGCCGGCACTTTAATATTCGAAAGCTCTTGAAGGGTCTTCAGCATTGCCCATGCTTCGAAGTCGTGAAACGGGTTGAGTCCCATAACATTACCCAAGGTCTCATCAAGCGGAACTGATGCGGAGACTATCCGGGCAAATTTCCCTACGGCAGTGTTTAGCTCCCAATCTGACATGAACAAGAGCAAGGCAGCAAATGCCAAAAGATACTTTATGTTCTTCAGACTTGTTAGTGGAGCATGATCGTTTCCCAGTTTGGCGAGGGGTGCGTGGTTGACGCAAATAAATTCAGCCAAATCTTGTGTCAAACCATAGTGCTCAGCAAGAGCCGTCGGATCAAAGACTGACTTACCCTGAAAATCAGTGGCCATTTTCTCGATCCTGGTACTCACACCGTGCAGGAAGATTTTTTTATCAAACATTTCCTTCAAGACAGCTTGATACCTGAGTGTGAGCTCCGTCCTTGCTGCAGCTTTAAAATCGAAGGCTGGGATTTTAAAGACATCATCCGTAAGGGCAAAATGCCTGGCCGAGCTGCGCGGAGTCCAGTGGCAGTAGCGCCTCAGTGACTCCAACCAGGTAGGCAGTCCGGGCTCCAGTGTCACTACGAATTGGGACTGCTGCTTCTGCCGAAAAAACCACTCCCGCATTGCTCGAATATCCCGCTGCTCGAATATATGGAGCGCTATGCCCTTGCAAACCAGATCGCGAACAGCTCGCGAAACCCCATCCTTGGCAGTCGAGAACAACACCAGATTCTCGGGGATATGCCCTGCCGGCACGTTGCCCGTGAAGTCACAAAAAGGGTGATGCCCTGTTGTCGCACCGCTTTTGCCAAATCGAAAATAAGCTTGGCGAACGACTGTAGTCAGGGAATTCTGAACGTGCTTTCGCCAGACACTCAGGAAGCCTTAACAGACAACACATGTAGAGCCGTTCGTTGCTATAGAGTAAGCGGCCAGCGAACACACCTTCAGAAATCCGGAATTAAGGGCGATGGTGTCCGCCTATTTTGATCTGACCCCGAAATGTTGGACGCCTTCTATGCCCGCCGTGCTTGAGTCCTGTATTCCACAGGGCTTAGGCCACTCAGCTTCAGCCTGATTCGCGAATGATTGTAGTAGTGTATGTACCCCTCTATCCCTGCTTCAAGCTCATCAAGACTGCTGAATTTGTTCAGGTAAAAGAACTCCGACTTCAAGGTGCCGAAAAAGCTTTCCATAGCCGCATTATCATAGCAATTTCCTTTGCGAGACATGCTCGGCTTCACTGCTCGCTCGCTCAGGACGCGACGGTAAATAGGCATTCGATATTGCCATCCTTGGTCAGAATGCAGGATTGGTTCATCGCGTGGCCGTAGCCGTTCAAAGGCTTGTCGTAGCATTCCGCCGACCATATCGAACAGCGGGCGCCTGGCTGTCTTGAAAGCGATGATTTCGCCATTGTAGAGATCAAGTATCGGTGAGAGGTAAAGCTTCTGCCCGCCGACCCGAAACTCCGTCACATCCGTAACCCATTTCTGATTTGGTCTTTTGGCATTGAACTTCCGCTTCAGCAGGTTCGGCGCAACCTGACCTTCTTCGCCTCTGTGAGCACCGCCTGGCGTAACGGCTTGCACACGGCCTGGGACGTATCAGCGATTGTCCTTACGGAACGGATGTCATTGGTGATCGTCACTGGAGGAACGTTAAAGCCAAGTTCGTGCGCTAGCATCAACTGCAAAGGTTTATCCTCCGCGGCAAATATCGTGTTAGGCGAATTGAGCCACAAGCCTTCCAAGCGGCTATAGAGACTTTTGAGAAAGCTGCTCCACTCCGCTGCGACGTATGCACGCTCGCCTTCGTCCGTAACAGAATCCGGAATGATAGGGGCCCCTGGTCTACGAAAGTAAGCGCCAGTGATGTCGTCGCCACAGACCCGCCGCCCCTCGATAGAGATCGTCCAAGCACTTCGGGGATGACTGGCCATCGAGGACAGCGCTTGGGGGAGCAGCTCTGTGTTAAGCCGGAAATACGGTATTTCGCGCCGCCGTAACTCAGCGACCACGTAATCCATGGTGATGTCACGACGATTGGTTACCAGAAGCAACATCAAGACAACCCCATCAACCTTCGTAGTATCGAGTATCAAGCCCGAAGGTCGGATCCCCATTGTCGTCGTGCTCGAGCTCCACGTTTGTCTTCGTGATCAATTCCAGGAGATGGCTGACGTCGCTGCGATCATCACGCTCAGTCGCAGCGTCGGTCTTGGTCATCAGCTGGAGGAGGCTATCGCGGCCATTGGAAGGCTCATCGTCTGACTCCACTTTCTGATAGGTCTTGGTCATCAACTCCAGATGCCAAGGAGCCTCATCATCTTGCTCCGCGTTGACCTTGGTCTTGGTGAGCAGCTGGCTGAGTGCGCCTTGCGAGATCACGGGTTTTACGCCGGTTGGGGTATCAACCACCCACATGTCCAGCTCGGGCGAGTAATACCCAGGAATCTTGTCATCCCCTGTCCTCGGCGTTGCAGCTGCGGAAAGGAACGGGGAACGCTGAAGTGCACCCATGTGTTACTACCTCCTGGAATGACCGTCGCATGAGTGCGGCTGAACCTCAAAGATACCATTTTGCCAGTAAGGGGGTAAACGCACAGACTTTAGCTACCTGAGGTAAATTGGGCTCTAAGTTGGAATGCTGAAAACGCGCCGACGATGCCTATGAGTGCCGGTGAGTGGCTATGTTTCCTCAACCCACCGTCAAACTGCCCTACCCTAACGCCCATATCCCCCGAGCCTAGTGCCATGCCTACCGAAGAAATTGACTGGGTGATCCCGGCATCCATACCTTTTGAAGATCTAAAAGCTCGAGACCTTGAGGAGTGTGTCTATTGGCTCCTTGAGGCCATGGGCGCCCAGGATATTGAGTGGCGAGTAGGTGGAAGCGGTGGCGGCGCTTCAGATGGCGGAAGGGATCTAGAGGCCAAAATTTTGGTGCCCTCGCCCGATGGCGACCTTTCACCCAAGCTTTTTTGGTTCGAATGTAAAGGTCGCAAAGGCACACTGGAACCGGAAGCCGTGAAGAATGCCGCGGTGAATGCGATGGGCTACGAACAGGTAGAAATCCTCGTAGTGGTTACCAACACCACTTTTTCAAACCCTACCGTTGACTGGGCGAAGCACTGGAACCGATCTCACAGCCGACCTCAAATTCAGCTTTGGGATAGTACGAAACTCGAGCAGTTGATTTCACGTCAGCCCAGCGTCGCGCTGAGGCTATTCAATGAGTCTTTAAGCCTTCAAGGCAGGCTTCAGGCAATGAGCTCTCGATTCTGGAATCGCCTGGAATTTGCCCCCGCTAAGGTTCTGGAAGATCTATGGAGCGAAAAAGAGTCGGTAGAGATAGGGCCGCTGGAAAGGTTTGCCCTCATCGTTAACGAGTGCGCGAATCGGACACTTGAGCAGCGGCCGTGGGGAGCCGCCGCATCAAGGGAAGACGCTCTCGAGACCACGCATTACGCGCTTGCAAACATTTTCTACCTTTTTTCCCGCATCATTCGGGCTGGAGCAAATCAGGCCCCTCTGTTCAAAGCTTTGACATATTGCATCTTGATTGCCCTACGCCATACAACACCACTTGAAGTGGCAGCACTGATTCGCACGGAAGTCGCGGAGCGCAACGGCGTGCCACTGCCGGATGAAGTGCTCAAGATCATTCTCGAACCTATCCTCAACGCCATTGCGGCGGAGCTCACTGACGTCTGTCAGCCGGACTGCCGGCGTATCTCGAGATCGCGGGTCAACGAGCTGACACGCGATGGTGATGACCTTGCGACTTACTGGCAACGCTTTATGCCAAGTGGCATTCCTAAAGAGGACGACAACCGCGTACTTTGGCTTGAGCATAAGCACACGCCCTGTGATGTTGGCTTTAAGGTCAACGAGGTCAGAGGCTGCCCCCTGTCGTTCCCTGAGCTGTCCATCAAGTCACTAGACGAACTCTTGGAAGTCGCCGAAAGGGTATGCAGTTACCGGCTGCATGTGGCGCTGGCAAAATCCGCTAACACGGCGAGATCGAGCCAAGGCAAAGCTAAGACGTGACGCCGCAGTCTTTCATACTGGCGTCACCTCCACAGTGGGTTGTACACCGGAAACGTGGAGGATGTACCTGCCGCCATCCCTGACCACCTTCGCCCTGGGCATGTAGGCGTAGTAGTAATAGTAGTAGTACAGCGCCTGCCTCCACTTTTGACCGCCGTGGAATTCGAAGACGGTATTTTGATCCTCAAAACCATTGAACTGACCGCTCAGCTGGCCTTCGCAGACAACCATAATGACCTCTCGAGTTAAAGGCTTGATCTCGCTCGAAATACGAATGAGCACGTATCGCGTCGCAGATGGCAATGTGATTCTTGCGAAAAAAGCGTCAACCGGCCTTATCTTCCCACCCGCGCTTTGTATTAGTAGAGCTCCACCGAGAGGAAGCGTTGATTTGTCGACTAAACGCCAACGCATCCCGCCCAAGAAGCAGAAGAGTTTTTCGCTGATTCTCTGCGCTTGGACGGCGGTTACTCGCGGGATCCCATCGCGACTAGGTATCAAAGTAAGGCTTATCCCGCTCTTCGACAATATCAGGCCTTACCTGTCCGCCCTGAACATCTACCTCATCCAGCCAGGGCATCCAGCTAGAAGTTGTCCAGCGGCGTTTGAACCGCCGGAAAGCTGCAGTCCAGCTGGTTCACCTGGTCTTTAGATACTTCCTTGCCGTGAGCGTCTGGGCGCCCATGCTCATTGATATAGTTGAGGTGAAACAACACCACATCCTTCGTAAGACCCTCGAAGATCCTGCCCAGGCTTTCCCATTCTTTACTCATCAACTGGACAAGCTCCAAAAAGAATAATGGTGATTTGGTTCGATCCAGCAGATCATTGAGAGCCGTGCCTGCGAAGGTTGTTCTTCGACGCTCAGGGAGGGACGCCAAGACTTTCTCAGTCGCCCTTACGGTTCCATGCACAGATTTCAGAACGGTTTTGAACGTGTCCCTGAGGTCTCTTTCGAGTTTGTTTCGTAAGCCAGAGATGTGCGAGACCTGCTGATCGTTCGTTTTGAGCAGGGAGATTTTCCGTTCTTTCTTGAGAACATAATCCCGAAGAATTTCCAAATTAAATTCGTAACCTTGCTGGCCACGTTGGATTAACCCATAGCCCATCAGTCGAATGGATGGAGCCCGTCACCGAAGCCCAATACGAGGCCTCTCTGTGAGCTTCGCGAAGGCGGGTATCGCCTGCTTCAGCCTGATGCTGGCTGCCTGCTCGACGACGAGCCGCGTGTCTAGCGAAGCGGCGCCAGTCCCGACGCTGGATGACATGCGTGCGGTATCTCCGGCGCTGGCCCATAACACCCAGTCCACTCTGCTTGGGGAGGTGTGGAAACGACCAGGCCTGTCACCACGCGATCGCAGTCTGGTCACGCTAGCAGTCCTTATTTCCAAACAGCAAACGGTGGAACTCGCATACCACCTGAATTTGGCGCTGGACAACGGCGTCAAGCCTTCGGAGATTTCCGAAGCCATCAACCACCTCGCGTTCTACACCGGGTGGGGCAATGCGACCGCGGCGATCCTGGTCACCAAAGACGTATTTGCGAAGCGCGGTATCACGCCGGATCAATTGCCGCCCGTTTCACCTCCCCTGCTGCCTATCGACCAGGCTTCCGAGAAAGTGCGCACGGCGTATGTCGACAAGAACGTCGGCCCCGTATCGCCAGGCCTTGTTCACTACACGAGCGCTTCGCTGTTCCACGATTTGTGGCTGCGCCCGGGGTTGGCACCGCGTGATCGAAGCATGATCACCGTCAGTGCGCTGATCGCCACGGGACAGGTCGCTCAACTCGCGGCCCATCTTAATCGGGCCATGGACAACGGACTGACGCAGGCCCAGGCCTCTGAAATGTTGACCCAGCTGGCGTTCTACACCGGGTGGCCTAACGTGTTTACCGCCGTGCCGGTAGTCAACGACGTATTCACCAGCCGACAGAAATCCTGAGGACAACGCAAGGATGAGTGACGACAGCAAAACCAGCCAAGGGCCTGCCACCATTGGTCGCCGCAAGATCATGCTGGCAGGAGCCAGCATTGCCGCTGCCCCATTGTTTGCAGACGCCGGCAGCGCAGCGGCAGCCACGGCTGAACCGGCACCTCTTAAGGCCCATTCACAGTACGAGCCTACGCCACCAAAGGCGCCAAGTCAGGCTTCGCTCCCATGCAGATTCAACGCAGAGCCGGAGGGCCCAAAGACATATTGATCGACAGCGAGTACGCCGGGATCTGCCATTCGGACATTCACACCGCGCGCAGCGAGTGGTCGCAGACTCCCTATCCCTGCGTGCCTGGGCACGCTGAAACCCAAGAGCTCATCGACTACTGCGCCGCCCGAAATATCACCGCTAATATCGAGATAATCAAGCCGGAGCAGATCGACAAAGCGTATGAGCGGGTCATCGGTAAGGACGTACGGTACCGCTTCGTGATCGACTTCGCTTCTGCCCGCAAGGCATAACTAATACGGGTACTCATCGAGCTCTGATGCAGGGTATTTGTCGCAGCACTGGCCACTGCACCCGTTACTTGGTTAATGGGTGCAGTGGTAAATCCCAGTAGCGCTTATGAGGAGCCGGGCGTTGGCCTCAGATCACCTAAGCGGCTTATTACCAGGCATAGGCCTGAGGTGCTTCACCCTGAGTCGGCCAAATCTCGTCCAGGCGTTCAAGGGTGCTAGAGGAGAGATCTACCTTCAGCGCCTGCAGGTTTTCCTTTAGCTGTGCCACCGTCCTAGGCCCGATGATAGGCGCGGTGACCGCTGGCTGGTGAAGCAGCCAAGCCAGTGCAACATCGGCAGGTGACTCGCCAAGCTCAGCGCACAATGCTTCGTATTTTTCCAATTGTGGGCGCAAGCGCTCGATCTGATTGGCGACCTTTGGCTTTGCACGCCGGCCCGCGGTGATTTTTTGCAAAGCCCCACCCAACAGGCCACCTCCCAGTGGGCTCCACGGTACTACTCCCAGCCCGAGATGCCGACAGGCTGGGATTACCTCTTGCTCGATTGCACGATTTGAGAGGTTGTAGATGCTCTGCTCTGAAACCAGGCCCATGAAGGAACGGCTGGCCGCTGCTGCCTGTGCCGTGGCGATGTCCCAACCTGCAAAATTACTGCTGCCAACATAGATGACCTTGCCCTGTTGAACGAGCAACTCCATGGCCTGCCAGATCTCCTCCCAAGGGGTGTTACGGTCGACGTGATGCATCTGGTAGAGATCAATGTGGTCAGTCTTTAGCCGGCGCAGACTTTCCTCACATGCTTTTCGGATACGGTAAGCCGAGAGACGCCGGTCATTGGGGCCAAGCTCCATTGGCTGATAGACCTTGGTGGCCAGCACAATCCGGTCACGACGACCACCTTGCGCAAGCCAGCGGCCGATGTACTCCTCCGAAATTCCATACCCTTTGGCCATATCCGGGGAATTAGGGCCCCCATAAACGTCTGCAGTATCGAAGTAATTGATGCCCGCATCGAGTGCTTCATCCATGATGTTGAAGCTAGTGATCTCATCGGTGAGCTCACCAAAATTCATAGTACCTAGGCAGAGTCTGCTGACTTTCAGTCCCGACCGACCAAGATGCTTGTATTCCATATCTACCTCATGACTAAAGAGTATTTTCCCGCACAAGCCAAATCGGCTGTACCGGACCCATTAGTTAGTACCTACGAGGGTGGCCAGCGATTCATGAGATCCGCTCATTGCAGCTCGCGCTTTACGGGATGAATAGATATTGGATAGCAACACCTTCGTACAGGCTGCGACTAGTGGCTATTCGCCGAGCGGATGGATTTCTCGAATGAGATCTATCAGCAACCGCAGCCCCGTGGGCACCTGCCGGTGACTGGAAAAATACATATGGTAGCCAGGCGCGACGCTAGCCCAGTCATCCAGGACGGTGACGACCTCACCGCAATCGATCAAAGGTTGCATGGCGGGCTCAGGGGCATACATCAGACCTGCGCCATTGCGCACCAAAGACAGCCCCACACGAGTTTCATCGATCGTGATCGCGCCAGGCACGGCAATCGCGAGCTTCTGCTTACCTTTTTCAAATTCCCAGTCATACATCGCGCCGCTACCCAGGCGAATACGCAAGCAGCGATGGTTATGCAAATCATTGGGGTGCTTGGGGATGCCAAAACGCTTGAGGTAATCGAGTGTCCCAGCAACGACCCATCGAATGTCCGGCGATAAACGCTGCGCAACCATGTCTTCAGGGACTGTCCCACCGTAACGTATACCTGCGTCGTGTCCTCCACCGATCACATCGACGATCAGATTCGTTACGGTCAGGTCTATCTGAATCTCCGGATAGCGCTCTGTAAATATCGGGAGCACAGGGCCAAGCAAGAGATCGGCGGCGTCACTCAAGATATTTAATCGGATGCGACCTGTCGGCTCGTCCCGAAACCTGTTCAGGATCTCCATGGCATCGTCGATTTCCTGCATCGGCGCGCTGATCACCTGATGCAACCTCTCGCCTGCATCGGTTAACGTTACACTTCTGGTTGTACGATTGAGTAACCGTACACCAATCCTGGTCTCCAGGCCTTTGATCGCATGGCTCAGTGCGGACGCACTGATTCCGACTTCCTGGCCCGCTCGGCTGAAACTTTGGTGCCGCGCGATGGCGAGGAAATAAACAAAATCAGCGAGATTCGCGCGGCTTACGCTCATGGAATATCCTTTGCGGTCAGGTTGTCGGCGACCCGTGCAGGCTGCTTCGTGAGTAAATTTTACCTATTCAGGGTCGGAATATTAATGAGTATTCTTCATTGAGATATCCCTTAATTTTCAACAATGCCTGTCCGACCTGCCACGACCGAACAACGGGGCACCTTGATTTAGGTCGCAAGTGGCTACCCGTTAAATCGCACAGCCTCCAAAAATGCCCGAAACGCGGGTGATGCCTGTCTCCTGTTCGCATAATACAAGTGGTACCCCTCGAAATGCGGGCACCAATCTGACAGCACCTTAATCAAGGGGCCGCTCTGTAGATGAGGCCTGGCAAGGTGGTCTGGGACGCAAGCCAACCCGACCCGTCCAGGGCTGCATTGAGCAAATGGATACTGCTGTTCGCCGTGAACTGCCCTGTGACCCGGATAGTTATCGCCTGCCCATCTTTTTCGAACTCCCATGCGTAGCAGGGCCCATTGGCCGTATGCCGGATATTGATGCACGCATGCTCGGTCAAGTCCCTAGGCCGGAGCGGCTGGCCATGCCGTTCTAGGTATTCAGGAGAGCCTACAACTGATAACCGCCAATCCGACCCCGCCCTGGCAGCAATCATATCCTTGCTGATCGACTCGCCGAGCCGTATTCCGGCGTCGAAGCGCTCGCTGACAATATGGGTGAACCCATAATCGATATTGATTTCTACGCGGATGTCGGGGTATTGCTCAAGAAAAGCCGGCAGCATGGGCCGCAACGTGCTTTCCGCCGCATCGTCAGAGCAAGTGATTCGGATAATTCCTGACGGCTTGTCCCGAAGCACACCCAGCGCATCAACCTCGGCCACTCTCTGATCGAATAGCGGGCCAATGGAGTTTAGTAACCTTTCACCTGCGTCAGTCGGCGCTACGTTGCGTGTTGTGCGCGTCAATAAGCGCACACCTAGCCGTTCTTCTAGTCCTCTCACTGTATGGCTGAGTGCTGATGCTCCTTATTACCCAGCCCAACTGCCGGTAACTTTATAACTCGAATTGTAAGACGCCATACAAGGGTTATGACTATGTTTGCTGCTTTCTGCATGGCCACTAATCAACCGCTACGAGGAAGTTTCCCAGCCTCGGATAATTCAGCCCACCGATGCGATCATTCGCGTCTCAGCCGATTGTGTATGTGGCGTAGTTGAGCAGGTTGGCGACGCAGTAACTCCGTCAAATCAGGGCAATTCGTCACCGGGTCGTTTTTCGCTTCCGATAACACCTGCCCGGTCTGCGAGCATGGCTACCAATCATCCTGCAACAGCGCCGAGTTCGTGGGCGGTGCACAACCCCCAAGGATGAGGGTTCCACTCGCCGACGGAACATTGGTGGCGACACCGGGCATGCCATCTCCTGAAATGATTCCAAACCTGCTGACAACCTCGGATGTCTTGGGTACCGGCTGGTTCGCGGCGAAGGCCGCCAACGTTGTACCGGGCGCGACCGTGCTAGTGGTGGGCGACGGTGCTAAGGGCTACTCGGCGTGCTCTCCGCAAAGCAAATGGGAGCAAAACGAATCATTGCTATGAGTCGACATGAATCACGACAGAAGTTGGCACTCGAGTTCGGCGTTACAGATATCGTCACCGAGCGAGGACGGCGTAGCTCGCATTCTGGAGCTCACCGACGGTTTGGGCGCCGACTCCGTGTTCGAGTGCGTCGGGACACACGAGTCAATGATGCATGCGATCAAATCAGCTCGCCAAGGACGATGGTGTCCGCATTCAAGCGGACACCATCGCCCTTAACGTCAGGATTTCCATGCGGCAATGAAGCTCTAAACTGATCCACATTACCCTCGGAGGGACTTCTACTCAAACAAGAATCACGTGGTCAGCGAGAGCTCGGCGGTTGTGTAACCGTATGAGAGAACCTTCAAAGGATATTACTTCGTGTAAGCGCCTGAAAAATCGAAGACTCCCTTACATTTTGGGCACACCCTGTGAATATGAGATTCACTTCATTGTAGGCATCGAGAATTCGGCACCTTCGCGAATTCCCGATGACGGCCATCGCTGCGTAATCGTTTTACGTTTGCTATAAAAACGAACCGCATCGGGGCCATACGCGTGAAGGTCACCGAAGAGAGAGCGCTTCCATCCGCCAAAGCTGTGATACGCAACAGGCACGGGGAGGGGCACGTTTACGCCGACCATACCTACCTTGATGTTGTCAGAGAAATATCGGGCTGCCTCACCATCGCGAGTGAAAATGCACGTACCGTTTCCGTACTCATGCGCATCGATAAGTTGCATCGCCTCCTGCATGCTCTGGGCGCGCACAACCAGCAACACTGGCCCAAAGATCTCCTCCTCATAGCAGCGCATGCCGGGCTTTACTTGATCGATCAATGTTCCCCCGACGAAAAAACCATTCTCGCAATCTGGAACCTGAATCTGTCGGCCATCGACTACTACTTCAGCACCCTCCTCTTCGGCGCTATCAATGTAGCCCAGCACTTTTTGCTGATGTTGACGAGTAATCAATGGGCCGAAGTCATTGCTTTTATCTTGATAGGCGCCAACCTTTAGTTTGGTCATAGCTTCGCGCATTTTAATGATCAAGGCATCTGCAGTTGCATCACCCACTGTTACCGCAACCGACAACGCCATGCACCGCTCACCCGAAGAACCAAATGCCGCTCCCACCAGTTGGTTGACCGCATTAGCAATGTCTGCATCTGGCATGATGATGGCGTGGTTTTTTGCGCCCCCCAACGCCTGACAACGTTTGCCGTTTGCAGCAGCCGTTCGATAGATGTACTCAGCGATAGGGGTCGAGCCCACGAAGCTTACCGCCTGCACACGATCGTCGTGGAGCAATGTATCGACGGCCTCTTTGTCACCGTTGATTACGGTCATGACTCCATTTGGTAAACCCGCTTCCTGAAGCAACTGAGCGATGAACAGGGTCGAACTTGGGTCACGTTCGGAGGGTTTAAGGATGAAACAATTGCCACAAGCAATCGCCATGGGGAACATCCATAAAGGAACCATCGCCGGGAAGTTAAACGGAGTAATACCCGCGACCACGCCCAGCGGCTGGAACTCACTCCATGAATCAATATTGGGGCCGACATTTTTGCTGTGCTCGCCCTTGAGCAACTCCGGGACGCCACACGCATATTCAACGTTTTCGATACCTCGCTGGAGCTCTCCCATGGCGTCATGGACAATCTTGCCATGCTCCTCACCGATCATCTGGCAGATCCGCTCTGCATTTAGTTCGAGCAATTCTTTAAAGCGAAACATCACCCGAGCCCGTTTAATGGGTGGTGTGTTTCGCCATTCAGGAAACGCCGCTTCTGCTGCGGCTATAGCTTTCCCAACCGTTGTTTTCGAGGCCAAGGCTACCTGTTTCGTTACTTCCCCGGTTGCTGGGTTGAACACGTCCTGGGTGCGTTCGGTATCGGTGACAATCTGGCCGTTAATCAGATGACCTACAGTATTCATGCGAGTGTTCCTTATTTTTGAGTACAGGGCAGTTGCCGATGAAGTGATGAGGCGGGCGAATGGCGTTGTGGTTACCAGAGGTTGCGATAGAGTTCGATCATTTCGTCGACCGATGGCACGCGGGGATTGTTGCCCGGAGAGCCCGACGCCTTAGCTTGTTCAGCCATGGTTGGCATCAGTTCAAAAAAACGTGACCGATTGATACCAAAACCTTCCGGTGTCGGGACTTGTAGCTCCTCATTGAGGGCCTGCAGGTCGGCGAGCAATTTGGTGTTAGCACTTTCGTCACTGTCTTGAGCCGTCGCGACGCCCATTGCCCGGGCACAATCGGCGTAACGCTTTGGGGCACCCGGAATGGAAAAGGCTGTCACGCCTGGCAGCAGCATTGCGTTTGAAAGTCCATGGGGAACATGGAAAAAAGCCCCGATCGGCCGACTCATCCCGTGCACTAGCGCGACGGAGGCAGCCGAGAACGCGACACCGGCCAGCGTAGACCCCAGCATTAGCGCCTCACGCGCTGCAGTGTCCTGGCCTGAGTGGTAGGCCCGACGCAGATTCGGGCCTATCAAACGCATCGCAGCCAGGGCCTGGCTGTCGCTGTAGAGGTTAGCCTTCAGGCTGACGTACGCCTCGATGGCGTGGGTCAACGCATCTATGCCAGTATCGGCCGTGACACGGGCCGGCAGACTGAGTGTTAGCTTGTAGTCGACCAGCGCCGCCACGGGCATGAACCCGATGCCCACGCAGAGCATTTTTTCATCGTTCTGCTCATCGGTGATGATGGTGAAGCGGGTTACTTCCGAACCCGTACCTGCGGTGGTTGGCACGGCGATGATCGGCAGGCCGTGCTCATTCACTTGACGTGGAAATTTATAGTCGCGCATCTCGCCACCGAACTTAGCGAGAATTCCTATGGCTTTCGCACTATCGATAGGACTGCCACCTCCCAACGCGATGATGCTGTCATAGTCACCCGACCGAGCATGTTCAACGCCTGCGCGAATTGAGTCGACCGTGGGCTCAGGCACCGTGTCAGCGAAAACGTCCGCGCTCAAACCCTTGGTTGCAAGCATATCTTGAATACGACTCGCATAACCGAGCTGCACCATCATTTTGTCGGTGATGATCAACGGCCTTGAACAGCCGAGACTGGTGAGCACATCTGGAATGGCTTCACTCGCCTTGGCACCTACTTGCAGGATGCGCGGCAGGACTATTTGATTCGACATGTTGCCTCCGGGGTTTCCATGCGGGAACGCCTCTCCCTTGAGAGCTCGTCCCCCAGTTGCTGTTAGTGATGGAATTCATCCAGGTATATGAGCCTTCGCTGTGCTAAGTCCCCTGGACTCAGGCGAATGCGTTAGCTAGGCAAATACTCTTGGCTCCAGCTCTCACCGACAGCGCGGCATGCCATGAGCGCGTCGATTTGGATATCGCTATAATCGAGCTTGGCAATTACAGATCGTGTGGATGCACCAAACTTTTCTGCCGGAGCCAATGAGCGAATAGCTGCATGGCGAGGGCGAATAGCGAAAGGGTCAAGTTGTGTCACGCATCGCCCGCTCGGGTGGTTGGCATAGACACTGAACGAGTAACTCCCATTGTCCGTGCCTGGGTGGTTGTCAGCAGGACGGCTGTAGCGCTGGCGAAGTGAGTCGATGTTGTCCGGCACAGCCGCTGCGATACCCGCGTCCTGAAAACGGGTTTGCCAGGTTTCTCCCGCTGAGGTAATCAGAGCAGCGTTCAGAAATTGGGCATAGTCGTTGGCCGTATGCAGGCCTTGCAGACCTTGTATCGACTCCAGGGCGTTCAACTCAACATCGCTGGCATCTAGATATATCCAGCCATCCGCTGTGCGATAGAAGCGCGACAGATTGCTGTAACCCATAGCGTCACGCCCCGCTGGCTCATCAAATGGCGCACGCCCCGCGTAGTCGAAGCAGAACGGAATTTGAACCAGGCTTCCTAACGCGGCGAGTGAAGTCCGGGCACGACTGACCTTCCCCGTTCTGGACTTTTGATACAACGCGGTGGCTACACCAAGTGCTGCGGCGAAGCCACACATCACGTCGATAGTGCCAACGTGGGCGTGCTCTTCCGGCGTCTGCATACCGCCGCCGAAACGCAGCATGATACCTGTCGTTGCCTGGATGAGATCGTCGTATCCCAAGTAGTCTGTACGCGGGCCACGGCGGGGGCCACCGAAGCAGTCCAATTGGCAGAAAATCACCTCCGGATTTACTGCCTTCAGGGTGACCTCATCCAACCCCAGTGGCGCCAGTTGTCGATCAGGTGCATTCATGACGATGACATCGACCGACTTGACCAGGCGGTTGAATACCTCGCGCCCCTCCTCCTGATTGAGGTCAACCAAAATGCTCTGTTTGCCGCGAGCAGACGACATGCCAAACACGACAGTATTCCAAGGGTCGTAATTGGGTGTTGTGGGATCAAGCTTGATGACGTCAGCGCCAAATCGGCCAAGGAACGAGGTCGAGTGCGGGCCGGCGATGACGTTGGTCAGGTCGAGAATTTTAACCCCTTCCAACCACCCTTTTGAACTCGACTGTACTGCAACCGGCAACATCTCAGGAGTACTTTCACTCAAGGTGGCAAGAGCCTCTTCAACACTGACTTCTCGACGAGAGAGCGGCGACAACATCAACTCTGAACTATCTTCAAGCCAGGCGATTGCGCCGGGCTGCTTCATACGACCATATTGGTGATCCACGACATCGACCACCAAACCGGCTGTATTGGCATGTTCGTCATGCAACCATTCTTGCGTCGAACGATGAGGGGCTCCGGGGAACTGCCCTTCGCCGAAAATTTTTTCCCATTGCGCAGCAGTCTTGGTCAGGAATACTTCCTTCATGCGCGCAGAGATCCGCTTTGCCCAGTTTTCCGGCAGCGGATAAACGCCAAGGGACGCATCCCCCTCCCATTGATCGAAAGGCAGGTAAGGGTCATCGACTTTAGGCAGGCCTGCGGCGAGCATTTCGTCGTAAAGGCCCATCGCCTGTAGGCAACGTTTGGCGTGGGAGCGATGAGACGGGCACACCGCGTAGAACTTGCGTCCATCGGCACATTCATAGGTGCGGTAGAAAGGGTCGAGATACTCCTGCAGATCTTGATAACTGAGGTTCATCGGCAGATTCTCGGCCCGCCGCCGCTCGATCTCTTTTTCCCGCAGGGTTTTGTAACGCGCGGGGTACCCGTCAATCTTGATCGAGTTATAGGACAGCCCTTCCATGACCGCCGCCGCCAATGGCACTTCAATCTCGTCACCCAACCCCGTGCGCTGCCGAGCTTGCAACGCCAGCACTACAGCCGAAACGGCGAGCATTGTGCCGTAAGCGGATGCGAGTGGTAGCGGCGAGAAACTAGGATTGATACCCATCAAAATCCGATTCTGTCCCATGTCAGTGAACACCCCAGAGGCCGACGCAATAATTGCCTCGGTGGCACGCCATTGGCTGCGTAGTTCATCATTGGAGGCGAAACCAGGAATAGACAAGGTGATCAATTGCGGACGCTCACGGCGCAACTCGGCAAAATCCAGCCCCAGGTTTTTCATCACGCCTGGCCGGAAATTCTCGACCACAATGTCGGCCTTGGCGATCATCTGACGCGCCTGTTGCAGGCCTTCAGAAGACTTCAAGTCCAGACGTAGATATTGCTTATTACGGTTGAGGACGGCGTTAGCCGGACTGTCCCAGAGTGGGCCGGCGGGCGGATCGATATGTATGACCGTGGCACCGAGATCGCCGAGTATCATCGCAACCGCAGGGCCGGCAATATATTGACCAAAATCGATGACGTTCACGCCGCTGAGGGGTAGCTGACTGAGCTTTGCCATGTTTCACCCATTATTTTTATTGTCCTGCAGATTCCAGCTTTGAGCAGGGTTTCGGTTTTCAAAAGCCACTAGCGAAGACACTTAGCGTTTAAGCCTTGGCCGTTGAATGACGATCTGGGATCTACTCTCGAGAAAAGCCGAGGGCTGCGAAAGCAATAAAAAAAACCCCTATGGGTTCATTTTCTTTATGGGTCAGGAGTAAGATTTATGGGTGAAGGCTGTAAGACGCATCCTGACGCGCTCCATAGTCAGTTCAATTTCACTTGAGAACACTCAGTGCCATGAAGAAGCGATTGCCCCCGCTCAACTGGTTGCGCGCTTTTGAGTCTGCCGCCCGCCACCTCAGCTTCACAGCCGCGGCTATGGAGCTCAGCCTGACTCAGGCGGCAGTAAGCCAGCAAATCAAAGCCCTGGAGTCCCAGCTAGGAACCGCGCTATTCAAGCGGCTACCTAGGGGCCTTGAGCTAACAGAACCCGGGCTAGCCTTTCTGCCCGTAGTCCATGAATCGATGGAGCGCCTGGCAGCCGCTACCGACGAAATTTTTGGGCAAGGACATCGCAAGGTTCTAACGGTGCGCAGCAGCCTAGTGTTCTTTACCCATTGGCTGGCAAACCGACTGCCACACTTCCGTCAGCAGCATCCGGACATCAACCTGCGTATCACCAGTAACATCTGGATGGGCGATACCGACCTGGAAGCCGATCTGGAAATTCGTTACGGCAGTGGCAAATGGAGTGGCCTGAAAAGTGAACGGCTAACTTGGGATCTACTTTTCCCCGTGTGCTCGCCTACCTTGTCGACGATCGAAAGACCCTTGAAAACTCCAAGAGACCTTCGTCACCACGAACTGCTGCATGTCCTAGGGTACGAAGAGGGTTGGGGTTATTGGCTGAAAAAAGCCCAAGCCGATGACGTCGATTCATCTCAAGGTCTGCAGTTCGATACGCTGATCTCTGCGTTAAAAATGGCAGAACTGGGGCAAGGTGTTGCCCTGGCGCGCTCTTCGCTGGTGGAGCAATACCTTCAGTCCGGACAACTCATTGCCCCCCTAACCGCCAAATTCAAAACCTCAGAAGCGTTTTACCTAGTGTATTCAACGCACAAGATTGTCAATCCACAGGCCGCTGCGTTTGCCAATTGGCTGGTGGAAGTAGCGTTAGCCGCACGTGGCAAGGATTGAAAAAAGCCGTTTGAGTCTTGGCACAGGACACGAAGAGGCCACCAGCCTGCTCTGCCCCACAGATAATTTTTGTATAACATCCATAAAAAAAATCGCCTCATTGGGCTTCTTTTTATTGCTTTTACCTTCACCATTTTTTGCCGAGAGTGAGACCCTGATCGTCTCCACGGTCGCTCACGCACCTGGTGCGCAACGACCTTGCGACGGTTACCCACAAAAATAAGAAATGAGGGGTATCCCGCCTGAAAGGCGCCACATTGCTGTTGCTTTCAAGCATCGTTTCCTGCAGCGCGCTCGCAGAACATTCTCTGACCGTCGTATCCTATGGCGGCAACCTGACCAACGCTCAGATTCAGTCCGCTCACAAGCCATTCACCGCAGCCACCGGCACGCAAGTGATCTCCGAGGATTACTCCGGAGGTATTGCCCAAATCAAAACTCAGGTCGATAGCAAGAAAATCTCCTGGGATGTGGTCGATGCTGAAATACCGAACGTCATTCGCGCCTGCAATAACGGTTTGCTTGAGCGTATTGATCCTGCAACCCTGGCTCCGGCCCCGGATGGCACACCAGCCGAAAAAGACTTTCTTCCAGGGGCCCTGACCGAATGCGGTGTAGCCAGTTATATCTGGTCGACGGTGGTGGCGTACAACACTCAGGCCTTCAAGGGCGAGCAGCCCCAAACCCTGAAGGACTTTTTCGATACCAAGCGTTTCCCCGGCAAGCGCGCGCTACGCAAGGCTCCGCAGGTGAACCTTGAATGGGCGTTGATGGCCGACGGCGTACCTCGCGAGCAGGTCTACGACCTGCTCAGTACCGACGAAGGCCTGGAACGCGCATTTGCCAAACTCGACACCATCAAGAAAGACACAATCTGGTGGGAGGCCGGGGCACAGGCCCCACAGTTGTTGGCCGATGGTGAAGTCAGCATGATCTCGGCATACAGCGGACGCATCGTGATTGCCCGACAAAAGGAAAAACAACCCTTCAAGATCCTCTGGGATGGCCAAATGTACGACATGGAGGCCTGGGTGGTTCCAGCCGGCAATCCAAAGAAAGACCAGGCCTTAGCCTTCCTGAAGTTTGCAACCCAAAGCCCGGTTCTGGCCGACCAGAGCAACTATATCGCCTATGGGCCGACCCGCCGCTCGGCACAGGCTTTGGTCGATCCCAAAGTTAGGCCCGACCTGCCCACTAGCCCTGAAAACTTCGCCAGTGCTTTGCAGGTGGACTCACAGTGGTGGAGCGATCATTCCGACGAGTTGAACGAGCGCTTCAACGCCTGGCTCTCCAAGTAAGCGCCAAAGCATTCCCGACATTGCCTTCGCCTGACATAACCCTTAATGGGCCCGGGCGACTGTTGGTGCCCAGCTCCGCTACGCCCAATAACAAGAGATATCCTCATGCGTACTGAATCTTTCGTCAGCTTTCGAAATGTGCAGAAGAGTTATGACGGCGAACATCTCGTCGTCAAGAACTTCAACCTCGAAATCGAACAGGGAGAGTTCGTCACCATGCTTGGCCCTTCGGGCTCCGGCAAAACCACCTGCCTGATGATGTTGGCAGGGTTCGAGACGGTGACCCATGGACAGATCAGCATTGACGGCCAGCCAGTCAACGACATCGCCCCACAAAACGCGGCATCGGCATGGTGTTTCAGAACTACGCGCTGTTCCCCCACATGACCATCGAAGAGAACCTGGCTTTCCCGCTCAAGGTGCGCAAGTTGGCTCGGCAGGACATCGAAGACCGCGTGCACAAGTCGCTGGAACTGGTGGCATTAGGGCAGTTTGCCAAGCGTATGCCATCGCAGTTGTCCGGAGGTCAAAAACAGCGTGTTGCGCTGGCTCGGGCGTTGATTTTCGAACCGCGCCTTGTGCTGATGGATGAACCGCTGGGTGCACTGGACAAACAGCTGCGCGAGCAGATGCAGTACGAGATCAAGCGTCTGTCGAAACAGCTCGGAATTACCGTGGTGTACGTGACCCACGATCAAACCGAAGCCCTGACGATGTCTGATCGCATCGCAGTGTTCAATGATGGGATTGTTCAGCAATTGGCCAACCCTTGCGACCTCTACGAGAAACCACAGACCGCTTTTGTTGCGAGTTTCATTGGCGAGAACAATCGACTATCGGGGCAGATTATCGATCGCCAGCAAGGCTACTGCCAGGTGCGTGTCGGTAATTATCTGGTCAAGGCGCTTTCCGTCAATATCCCCGCTACCAGCGATAACACCACCTTGTCGATTCGTCCAGAGCGCGTACAGATCGGCGCTCACGCAGGCGAGTACGACAACCATATGCCCGCCCGGATCGAAGAGATCATCTATCACGGTGACCATTTGCGTGCGCGCCTGAGTCTGGCGGGAAACGACGAGTTCATCGTCAAGATGGTCAATACCGCAGGATACCCGGCACCAAGGGCCGGTACGTGCATTGATGTGGGTTGGTCGGCCGACGACTGTCGAGCACTGGACGCCTGTAGCCTTTCAACGACTTTACCGTTTTGCCGGAGTTCCCAAGATGAGTAACTCATATAGCGTCAGCCCCGCGCTCGACAACGTCGACGATACACAGCCGCAAAGCGGCCTGAAGGACAAGCTTGACCGGGCTGAACGTCTCAACAAGACAAAATCATTGCTGTTGGTCGTACCATTGCTGGCGTTCATCACGGTGTTTTTCCTGTTGCCGATTGGCACCATGTTGCTGCGCAGCGTGCAAACTCCGGCCCTTTCCGTAGCAATGCCACAGACTGCAGCCGCGCTGCTCAACTGGGAGGGTACGGCGCTTCCGGACGAGCAACTGTTCGCAGTCATCGGGCATGAAATTCTCAGTCTGCAACAGGCACGGCAACTCGACAGTGTCGGCTCCGATCTTAACCGGGTCATGAGCGATGCCAAAACCCTGATGGCACGCACCGCGCGCGGTCTGGCCAGCGAGGCCGTCGAACCGGGCGCGTTTAACAGCCGAATGACCGCTGCCGACAAACGCTGGGGGCAGATCGGAACCTGGATGCAACTGAAAAAAATGGCGCCGGCCTATTCCGCGTCCAACTATCTGGCCGCACTGGACTTACGCTATGACGACCAGGGCAACGTCGTGCAGCAACCAGAAAGTCGGCGCATCTACGTTAGTATCCTGATCAAAACGTTGATGGTCGCGTTGGGAATCACGGCACTGTGCATGTTTCTCGGTTATCCACTGGCCTATATGTTGGCGACCCTTCCAGCAAAAACCAGCAACCTGTTAATGGTCATGGTGCTGCTGCCCTTTTGGACATCACTGTTGGTACGCACCAGTGCCTGGATGGTGATCTTGCAAAACAACGGCGTGCTGAACAGTACGTTGAGCAGCTTGGGCGTGATCAGCCAGCCACTTGAACTGATGTACAACCTGTTCGGAACGGTGATTGCCATGACGCACATCCTGTTGCCGTTCATGGTGTTGCCGATGTACAGCGTCATGAAAAGTATCGACTCCACTTACACCCGAGCGGCGTACTCAATGGGGGCCAATTCGTTCCGTACTTTTGTGCAAATCTACTTTCCCCTGTCACTGCCAGGGTTGAGTGCCGGCGGCATTCTGGTGTTCATCCTGGCCACTGGTTACTACATAACTCCGGCGCTTGTGGGCGGTCGAACGGGGCAAGTGATCAGCAACTTCATTGCCTACCACATGCAGACCTCCCTGAACTGGGGACTGGCCGCTGCCATTGCCTCCATCCTGCTGCTGATTGTCCTGGTGCTGTATTGGATATATGACCGGGTCGTAGGCATCAACAACATGAAACTGGGGTAATCGAGATGAGTCTTCCAAGCTATACCAGCCTGATGGGCAGAGTCTGGTTCTTCAGTGTTCGTGGTTTTGGTGTATTGGTACTGCTGTTTTTGATCCTGCCCATACTGGTCGTGGTGCCTTTGTCGTTCAACGTAGAGCCCTACTTCAGCTTCACCAGCGGGATGCTTAGCCTCGATCCAGCAGCCTTTTCAATGCGATGGTACTACATGCTTCTTGAAGACCCATTGTGGGTATTGTCATTCAAGAACAGCCTGATAATCGCTTCCTGCGCCACGGTCATCGCAACGACATTGGGGACGTTGGCAGCACTCGGACTGTGCCGCGTTAATTTGCCGTGCAAGGGACTGCTGATGGGCGTCTTGATTTCACCGATGATTGTTCCGGTGATCATCTCATCCGCAGGCATGTACTTTTTCTACAGCGCGCTGGGAATTGGACAGAATCACCTCGGAATCATCCTGGGTCATGCAGTACTCGGCACCCCATTCGTCATCATCACAGTGACGGCGACATTGGTCGGTTTCGACCATTCATTAACCCGGGCAGCGGCAAGCCTAGGAGCGTCTTCGACTTATACATTTTTCCGCGTGACCTTCCCCATTATTCGTCCAGGGATCATGTCGGGTGCGCTCTTCGCGATGGTGACCTCGTTCGATGAGGCCGTGCTGGTGCAATTTCTGGGTGGGGTTGAGCAACGCACAATACCGCGTCAGATGTGGTCAGGCATGCGCGAGCAGATCAGTCCAACAATCCTGGCAGCGGCCACATTGCTAATTTTTGGCTCGGTAGCATTATTGGTTGCGGTGGAAATCATGAGACGACGCTCATTGCGACTGCGAGGTATTAAGGAGTAAGTGTCATTGGAAAATTGGTCAGTTCACTAGCTGAATTTACTTTAGAATTTGAGCGAAAGAGCTCCGCCAGCCTCCGCGAAATACCTTGCCAAAGTCTTAAATTTATAAGATGAGCTCTGGGCGCGCCGGATTGATGGGAAGGTATTTGCGTCTATCACCAACAAAGCGACATGCCCTTACGATTCGAGCGACGTCGACGCAGGACAGGAATCAGGCGCCTGCCTCTCTTGCGCCCCACGTCCTTTGGCCGCATCAGCGTTCTGTTTTGTGGCCAGTTGGGTGTGCTGCATCCGTACCTCACGGTTGAAGGCAAGCTGCTCAGACATCCAGACGATCCCAGCGATGAGTTGAATGAGTTGTGCATTGTTTCCGGGGCTGACTCGCATTGTATGCAAACAAACGGTGGCGCCTTGGGATAGCCCTGTCCAAACACCCCCCGAAGCTGCTAGCGGGCAGTCCTAGGGGGGCAGGCCAATCTAAACTTAACGGGAAGGCCCCTATAGGAGCATCCCTCGTTCTTGACTCAGCGGCGAAAGAGACGGTCCAGAATCAGCAAAGCAATACCACCAATGGCAACTGCAGCGACTGGTTTCTCTTTAACAAACGCAGAGATGCTGTCCATCGCATCGCCATAGGCTTGGGTCAACTGACCAGAAGCCTGGCGACCGGTACCTTCCGCCTCCAGCTTCGAATCACCAAACAGTTTCCCCACTGCGCTCTGTGCTTTGCCGGCAACCTGCTCTACAACGCCTTCTACCTGTTCGCTCTTCATGATTCACCAAACCTTCGTATGTGAGTGACCCAGAATAAGCCTGGGATTGGCGCGACGTGCGCAGAATTAGGGGACGGGCGCAGTGATTAGTTCAGCGAGGATGAACCTCTGGATTCCTCGCGAATTAAGTTTTGCATCATGGCCGAGGCGCCGCCTTCGAGAACGTGCTACTGACTGCTGATTTCGCAACACTTAGAACCACGGTGCGACACAACAGTCTGTCCTTACACACCATTCCATCTCGTAGGGGACTCTATGCTCATCGTTCACCATCTCAATAATTCCCGCTCGCAGCGAATCCTCTGGCTACTCGAGGAGCTCGCCCTGCCCTACGAAATCAAGCACTACCAAAGAGACGCCAAGACCAACCTGGCGCCGCCTGAACTGAAAGCCATAAACCCGCTGGGCAAATCACCGGTTATTCAGGATGGCCCCCATGTCCTGATCGAATCCGGTGCTATCGTCGATTATCTGATCCGCCGCCACAGCGATGGCCGCTTGCAACCTGACCCGGCCACCGCAACCTACGACGAATATGTGCAATGGCTGCATTTCGCAGAAGGGTCGGCCATGCTGCCGCTGATGTTGAGTCTTTATGTCGGACGCCTAGGGGACGCTGGCAAACCGCTGCAGCCGCGAATCGAATCTGAGCTGGCCAACTATCTAGGTTACCTGGAGACCGCATTGAAACTTACCCCTTACTTGCTGGGTGAAGAAATCAGCGGCGCCGATATCCAAATGAGCTTTATTGGCGAGTTTGCAAAGTCCCAAGGCATGCTGCACGACTACCCTAGCCTTGCCGCGTGGATCGACCGGTTCCAGGCGCGGCCGGCCTATATCAGTGCGATAGAAAAAGGCGGTGATTACAAGTTCGCAAGCTGAGTAATAAATACGCAGGCTTGGGCAGGTCCTGCCCTGGAAGCGTCTCCAAGCGCTCCACGGCTCATGTCAGAGCGCAATCGCAGCCAGAAAAAAGCCGTCTCACGACGGCTGTTTCAGCTACAGCGGGTCATTTAACCAACCAGTTCTCAACCTCGTCGCCGAACTGGCCTTTCCAGGCTTTCAGCAGCTTGTGGTTGCCGCCCTTGGTTTCTACGACCTCACCTGTCAGCGGGTTTTTATAAACCTTCATCTCTCGGGCCTTACGTGTCTTTTTCTCGGCAGCCACTGGAGCAGACTGCCGACCGCTGGTTCCTTGAGGATCGAGAATGCCGACTATCTCTCTCAAGCTGAAGCCGTACTCACCTAGCAGGCCACGCAGTCTGGTTTCAAATTCGATTTCTTTCTTCAAACCGCTATCATTCTTCAGGGATTCAAGTTCGGCGAGCTGGGCTGCAAGCTGTTGTTCAAGCTTGCGGAATTCTGCGAGGCGGGACATGTAAATCTCCAAGGTCGATTGATATGACCGATGTTAGCCGAACGCCGGTAATCAGTCATTCGCCTGGTTTTCCTAAACACTCCGCCGAACGGCTGGCGCAGTTCAATAACCCGATGCCGAGAACTTCAAGAGCTACATCAGCGATTATAGGAAGGCGTATTCATCGGCACTGGCTGCGGATTGGCGATGACCCAGCATACGGCCAGTTCACAGAGGCGATCGCTGTACTCGGCAGGGTCGGTACCGTTTTTTAGTGCAGCAGCGAGCGTGCGGGCTTCGGACAGCTCCAGGTCACTTAAGGGCACGGCACTGCCTAAATGCTCCACAAGCGCTTTTAGCATTTTTTTGAAATCCGCGTCCCAGTTGGCCGAGCCATTGTCGTTGATCTCTATCGAGATACGGCCACTGATGCGGATCACTTCACCTTGCAACGTAGTTGCTGCACCAGAGGATGGCACCAGCAGTTTCCACAATTGCTGATGCTGGGCAGGCCAGTCAGCTGTTGTCACGACTATCGTAGCCTGACCGTCATGGATGTCGCGCGCGGCAACTGGAGTTACATTGAAAAGGCGATAGAGAGTGGTAAGGGCTGCATCGGTTGCCCGCAGGTAATCAGGGTTGAAGCCGGCTCGGTGAAATTCGAATCCACGGCCGATACGCTCCACCTCCGACCGCATAGCGGCTTCGACTTGCGAACCTGCCTCCAACAAGATCTGAGCGATTTTCGCAGTGGCAGTAATATCGGCGTTGGACGTGGTCAGCAGTGCGAGGTGCAACAGGCTGTATCCCTGGCGGCTTCTAACCTCTTTATTGGCGCCTCGGCGGATCAGGGCAGCGATTGCGTCGGCCTTGTGACTCTTGATCGCCGCTTGCAGCGGTGTTTCGCTCTGATAATCCTGAGCCTCGATATCGGCCCCTAGATCCAGCAGCAGATCGACACCTCCTTTCCAGCTCGAACCACGATGGTGCAAGGCTGTTCGCTGATACTGGTCACGGGCATCAACGTCTGCGCCCTGCTCCACCAGCCAGCGAACCAGATCATCGGGGCAATTATAAAAACCAAGCGCGGTGCTTTTGCTGTAGCCACCGGTGGCTTCGAGGTCGCACACATCGAACACTGCGATCAACTCGGCAAACGGAGCGTGCTCCAGCAGTTGATCGAAATCCTTCGGGAGTTTCTTTCTTTTACGCGTACTCATTAAGGCAGTCATCATCCTGATAAAGAGGTTTTTCATTATAGATTCACTAGGTTTTTGGTCACAGCCAGGTGAGTTCGCCGGACGCTTACGGCACACTCAACCAAGGTATTACTCAAGGATAAGTCAAGCCGCCCTAAGCCCCGCGTTTTCCCAAGTGTTCGCTTAAACTGCAGCACCGGCCAGGCATCAGTAACCAGCCCATAAGCTTCTTGACAGGCTAGGCTTGTTGCACCTAAAACCTGTGATATGACCCATCTCGCTCGCACGACTGCTGTGTCAGTTCGGCATCGCTAAACCGCTGGGTGATGGCTTGAATGCCAACAATTACGTTGCGACATCCGTGAATGCCGACGCAGCACGCGCACCTGAATCAGACGCTACAAGCCGGCTCATCTCAAGGATTAATCACATGTTCCAGACGGTCTTGCTTCGCGATCATATGGACTATAGCGACACATTTGCATCGTGGCTGCATGAACAGTTCGCGTATGAATTCGCTACTCAGGCGCTCCCTGATTGGCAGCGCGAATTCAAAGATGGCCAGAATGACGGGAACTGGCGAACCGTGATCGCTCTGGAAAATGGTCAGCTCCTTGGAGGGGCCGCCCTGGCCAAAAACGACTCGCCCGATTACTCAGAAGTCGGGCCGTGGCTTGCGTGTGTGCTTGTTGCACCGTCAGCAAGGAAGCGGGGCTTGGCCGAACAGCTAATTGCAGAGGTCTGCTCCACAGCAAAAGAAATCGGACATCCGAAGCTGTATTTGCACACACATGATCGACGTGAGTATTACGCAAAGCGAGGATGGGAGTATCTAGAGTCATTTCGTGCCTGGGGCAAAGAACATTCGCTAATGCAACGCAGGCTTTAGGCCTACTCTGTACCGCGCAGATGACAGCGCTCAGCTTGAAAGCTGCTGCTGTCTAACCACGCCCCATCCTTCCAGGCTGCGGTCTACACGCATCGGTTCTTGAGGGAATCGGGGCGATCTGAATCGCCCGGATTAAAGACTCCTCCCACTGAGATTGTCGGTGCGCACACGTGTTATCCCTTCGGGTAAAGTGTCGCCGCCCGATAATTGGATTCGGGCTCTTTTCAATGGAGTTTTACGTGAAGTCTTTCAGCAAAATCATCGTTTCTGCAGCATGTGGTCTGGTTCTAGCGGGTTGCACCGGCACCGCCATGAAGACCCAGCAGTACGACAGCAGCCAGTACACCGTCGTTGGCCACAGTGAGGCAAGCGCCACTGGCCTGATGCTTTTCGGTCTGATCCCGATTCGTCAAAACGACCGTTTCGTCCGCGCTCAGAGTTACGCCATCCAGGCCAAAGGTGGCGATGCGCTGATCAATACTCAAGTGCAGGAAAAGTGGTTCTGGGCATGGGTTCTGAACGGCTACACCACTACCGTATCCGGTGACGTGATCAAACTGAAAGCCGCTCGATAAGCGGCGTTGGGTTTAAGAGAGCCCGGTTCGCCGGGCTTTTCTGTTTCTGACGGTTGGAATGTTTGGTGTCGGATAGGTGCAGCGGGCGCGTTGGGCTACTTTAAACTGACCTCTAGCCTTCACAAGCCGACGCGCGCCGGATCAAACCCATGGCAGCGTTGCGCAGCTATTTTGCTAGCTGGTAAGTTCTATGAATAATCCAGAGCGCACGCAGGCACAAATCAAAAAATTCTGAGTTCGAGCAAGCTGATCGAATTCCAAAGGGGCCTGGAGCATACACACCGTTCGTTGAACCAGACGGATTGTATCGCTCACGTCTTGCGGTCACTACCAGCATGACCGCTCCTCATCGGTTCTTGAGCTAAATAGATAATGTATTCGTCACTGACGTCCGTGATTCAAAAATGGCAAATGGAGTTTTCCAAAAACGGTCGCCTAATGTGCTGGACGGTAATGGAGCGCTCGACTTGGCAACGGCTGAAGGCTGAGGGGGAGCTTACGTGCCCCATCAGCAACACCGATGATGACCCCATCTTTCAGAACACTTATGCCTGGATGAAGGACTCGATGGCCAGCGCTGGGATACTCGCCCCCGCGCAGGGCTTATCTCCTTGGTGGTGCTGGGTAAAGCGTGACGAGCGCCATCCTGAGCCCTTCATTGAAGACGCGGAAGGTCTTAGAGATCCTGTGGTGCTTCAACTCGCCGTTCCCTGCGAACAGGTTGTCCTGTCCTGCTTTGACCTTTGGCATTTTGTACTCAACAACTGGTATGTCTGGTCGTCGGAGCTTGATGAGCAAGATTTTGATCGGGCTAAGGAAGATGTTGAGGAAGGATCCGATGCTGCGCAGCAGCTCCAGCAACGGATGCAGAAATCATGGTCAGCAGTATTTGAGCTGGATCAAAGTGCCGTGGACATGGGCCCATTTGAAGCTAAAAGCATCCAGGGATGTTTTTGGACTCTGAGATTGACGGACGTGACAGCTGTGATCGAGCCGGTTGCTTTGACCTCTTACCACTAACCTTGAATTTCCTCATCAATTAGGGGTGGTCAACTTCTGCATCCGTCCGAACAAGTCATCTAGCCTGCCCCGCAAAGACAAGACATGGTGTGCACTTAAATTTAAGTGGGCACCAGTTCTAGCCTTTTAAGCGGGTATTTCATGCAGCCACAACGCCGTTCCTACTCCAAATCCTTCAAAGTCCAAGTCATTCAAGAGTGCGCCCAGCCCGGTGCCTCGATTGCCAGCGTCGCGCTGAGCCATAGCCTCAACGCGAACCTCGTCCACAAATGGATTCGGGTGCAAACGCAAAAAAACACGGAGCTGCAACCTGCTTTTATTCCGTTACCCATGCAGCTAGCCGGAGCAAATTCGCAAGCTGCATCATCGAATATCTGCGTTGAAATCCCACACCCGCGTGGCACTGTCAAAGTGAACTGGCCGACCGAAAGCGCATCTGCCTGCGCGACCTTTCTTCGAGACCTGTTGCGATGATCCGCATCGACTCCATTTGGCTCGCCACTGAGCCCATGGACATGCGCGCCGGCACCGAAACCGCTCTGGCGCGTGTGGTCGCCGTGTTCAGTGCGGCGCAGCCGCACTGTGCTTATTTGTTTGCCAACCGCCGCGCCAATCGCATGAAAGTGCTGGTGCACGACGGGTTGGGTATCTGGCTGGCGGCGCGCCGCCTGCATCAAGGCAAGTTCTTCTGGCCGGGTTCTCGACACGGCTCTCAGATGGAACTAGGTGCCGAACAACTGCATGCCCTGGTACTGGGTTTGCCTTGGCAAAGAGTTGGGCCAGGCAGCGCGATTTCCGTCATATAACGCCTGCCACGACCAGCCAGGCCGTGCAATTGTCCGATGAGCCTATCGTCGCTTTTTAGGCTGTTCTGGCAAAATCGGCGGCATGACTTCGCTTCCTGATCTCGACCACTTAAACCCTGAACAACTGCGCGCTCTGGCGGCGCAGTTGCTGCAGCGTGTCGAGAGTCTCGATCAGAAAGTCGAGACAATGGGCAAGCAAATCCACCACCACAAAACGGTCAACGAGAAACTGGCCTACGAGATCGCGCAGCTCAAGCGCTTCAAGTTTGCCACGCGCAGCGAGCAACTGAGCCCGGATCAAGCCAGCCTACTCGATGACCTGATCGACACCGATATCACGGCCATCGAAGCCGAACTTGACGCGCTGCAATACGCTCCTGTTTCGACCGAGGCTCGGCAAAAACCTAAACGCACTGCCTTGCCGCCGCAGTTTCCGCGCACCTTGATCCACCACGAACCCGACAACAGCCACTGCCAGTGCGGCTGCGCCCTCAAGCGCATCGGCGAGGACGTCAGCGAGAAACTCGACTACACGCCAGGCGTGTTCACCGTCGAGCGTCATATCCGTGGCAAGTGGGTCTGCGGTCAGTGCGAAACGCTGATCCAGGCACCGGTTCCGGCGCAGGTCATCGACAAAGGTATCCCAACCGCCGGCCTGCTGGCCCATGTCATGAAGTTCGCCGACCATTTACCGCTCTATCGTCAGGAGTCGATTTTTGGTCGGGCCGGTTTGGCCATCGCCCGCTCCACCTTGGCGCAATGGGTCGGCCGCTGTGGTGTGCAGTTGCAGCCGCTGGTCGATGCCCTGCGCGATGCTGTTCTCGAACATGGCGTAATCCATGCAGATGAAACGCCGGTGCAGATGCTTACGCCGGGCGCAAAGAAAACCCATCGCGCCTATGCCTGGGCCTACGCCACTAGCCAGTTCTCGGACTTGGCGGCGGTCGTTTACGACTTCAGCCCCAGCCGCGCCGGAGAGCACGCACGTAACTTCCTGCAAGGCTGGAAGGGCAAGCTGGTATGCGACGATTTTGGTGGCTACAAGGCCAGCTTTGAACTCGGCGTCACCGCGATCGGCTGCATGGCCCATGCGCGTCGCAAGTTCTTCGAGTTGCACGCCACCAACAAGAGCCTGCTCGCCGAACAGCGCCTTGCGCTACATCCAGTTGCTTTACAAAATCGAGAGTGAAGTCCGCGACCTTGAACCGGATTTACGCCGCCGAATACGGCAAGAAAAAGCTGTACCGGTGATGGATGCTCTGCATGCTTGGATGATCGCCCAGCGGGATCTTGTGCCCGAAGGTTCGGCTATCAGCAGAGCGCTGGATTACCGCCTGAAACGCTGGGCAGCGCTGTCGCGCTACCTCGATGACGGGGCCGTGCCCATTGATAACAATTGGGCAGAAAACCAGATCCGTCCATGGGCACTGGTGCGCAAGAACTGGCTCTTTGCAGGTTCGTTGCGTAGCGGAAAACGGGCGGCAGCGATCATGAGCTTGATCCAGTCTGCGCTGCTGAATGGCCATGATCCTTACGCGTATCTGAAGGATGTCCTCATGCGCCTGCCGACGCAGCGGGCAAGTGATATTACCGAGCTGCTTCCACATAAATGGGCGCCCGTTTAATAGCGCAAGGTGTGTTGAACTGACGCGACCCTACGATCTGCGCCGGGGGGCATGCACGGTACTCGCGATTCGAAGCTCAGTTACTGCAAGCCCGAGAAGGATTAGCACCGCCCCTGCAAGTCTTTCAGGGGGCAAGCGATCTCCAGCTAGAAAACAGCCAAAAAAACCACTGAAGAGAGGTTCGCAGATAAGTATCAGGGCGACCTTTTCAGGAGCTAGCACAGCCTGAGCGTGATTTTGAATTGCGTAAGCCAAGGCCGTAGCGAACAGCGCTAGTAATAAAATAGTGACCGTCGTAGGCAGTGAGCTTGGTAAAGAAAACTGGTTACTAGCCAAGCTCCATGCCGTAGAAAGCAAGCCAACGATCGCCAGCTGTACAGACGCTGATGCCATGGACACGGCAGGCGATGTGAAAGTCGAGATAATCACTATATGTACTGCGAAGCACGCTGCACAACCCAGAATTAGAAGGTCTCCGTAGTGCAGGGCGAACCCGTCAAGGCTCAGTAAGCCGAGCCCGACCACGGCAATTGCTGTTCCTCCTGCCTGTCTTGGACTAGGGCGTCCTCCGCCCATAAGATACACAAACAACGGTGTAAACACGGTACATAAACCCGTAATGAACCCGGCATTGGAAGGAGTAGTGAGGGCTGCACCTGACGTTTGCATTGAAAAGGCTGCAAAGAGCACTGTTCCTGCAACTACAGCGCCTACCCACTCGCGCGGCTTCAGATATCGAAATGAGCGGATTGAAAAGGGAAGAAGCGCTAAAGCCGCTAAGCTGAACATCCAGGCGTTCAGCGTGGATGCGGCCATGATTGCCAGCGTTTCGTGCTTAACAACGAAGCTCCAGCCCCACACAGCCGTGACAGCAAAAAGCGCAATTGACCAAAGGGTTCGGTATGACATAGCCGGCTCCAAGGCAGGCATTTATACCGAATGCCTTGCCAAGAGCTGTATGTCAGCGGTACCCAGAAAGGCCTACGATAGTGGAGAGCAAAGGTGTTGGCAATCATAATGCTCTCCCTGTGCAGCATGCTCGAACATGAATAGTCGGCGATTCGATCAACAATCACTATCTTGCCTAAATGACAATTCGAGGTAGGTCACTTCGCCGGACGCTTACCCTACTCGTTCTCTAACGCAGGACGAAGTGCCTGCGAGCAGCCGCAAGCATTCCAATTCATTCAGTCAACGGCGGCAACCTGCGCTTTACAGGCGTCTTTTTGACAATTGCTGTATTAGTCTCGGCATAGGCGTTCAGGCGATCAAGCAATGCGTCTAGCTGATCCATCGTCCGGACATGCAGCTTGGCGATGAAGCAGTCCTCCCCGGTAACCTTGTCGCATTCCGTAAACTCCGGAATAGATTGAATCTGCCGCTCGACCTCCTGCAACTGTCCGGGAAGCGGACGTATGCGCACAATGGCCTGAAGCATGTAACCAAATTGTTTTGGGTCAATTTCCACGGTGTAAGCGTTGAGCACTCCGCGCTCTTCAAGGCGGCGCAGCCGCTCGGCAACGCTGGGGGAAGAAAGGCCGCTGACGTTGGCAAGAGCCTTCAGAGACAGGCGCGAGTCTTTCATCAGGGCAGCGATGAGTAAATGATCTATAGCGTCAGTCATTATTCGCTCTAAGGCTTTAATACTTTTTATCCTACAAAAGAAAGGCCAAAACGACCTTTAGCCTTTTCTATTGCATGGAAGCGGTCACATCCAGATTGCCATAATTTATCCTCAACTGAGGAGCACATCATGGACAATTCTGTACGTCGCGGCACATGGGAAATGGTCTTCGCGATGCTGATTTCCGGGACGATCGGCTGGTTTGTACTTGCATCCCAAGTACCGCTTGTCGAAGTCGTCTTTTGGCGCTGTGCCATTGGAGGAGTGACCTTAGCCGCCGTCTGCAAGACGATGGGTTACCTGAGCTTTCGCCTCCTTACCCTGCGGACACTCGGGTTGGCAGTGCTCAGCGGCGTGGCGATCGTCGGTAACTGGCTGCTGCTGTTTGGGTCGTACAGCAGAGCGTCGATCGCCATCGGGACAGCGGTCTATAACGTCCAGCCCTTTATTCTGGTCGTGTTGGCCGCTGTGTTCCTCGGGGAAAAGGTGACGTTGAAGAAGCTTGCCTGGCTGTCGGTTGCATTCTTGGGAATGCTAGCCATTGCCAGTGCACACGGTGACCAGCAAACCAGTGGCAGCGATTACCTCGTTGGTGTGGCGCTGGCAGCAGGCGCCGCGTTTCTCTACGCCGTCGCTGCCTTGCTCATCAAGCGCTTACAAGGCGTGCCACCGCATTTGATTGCGCTCATTCAGGTCATCACCGGCGCCGTACTCCTGGCTCCCACGGTTAATTGGCAAAGTCTGCCTGCTGCACCGGCGTCTTGGGCGGCGCTGGGGATCCTGGGTGTGGTGCACACGGGTTTAATGTACATCCTGCTGTACGGGGCCATTCAAAAATTGCCGACCACGTTGACGGGAGCGCTGTCTTTCATCTACCCGGTGGCTGCCATCCTGGTGGACTGGATTGCGTTCGGTCACCGGCTGGGAACGATGCAATGGATTGGTGTAAGTACGATCTTGATCGCGGCAGCGGGCATGCAGCGTGGCTGGGGATTACGTTCAGTGATCCGAGTCAAGGCTGAGTCGATTTGATTGCGCATGCAGATGCTCCAGACGCTGCGATGCAGCGCAGTTTCAATTGATGATGAGTGTGCCTCAGGCCAGGCTCAGCCGGGGCCGTCATCCGTGGCGGTTAACCGCGCCACCAGGATTCAAGCAGGTTATGCCGCCAGGAGGCATCAGAGGTTGGTTGAACACCGAAATGCAGAGAGTTCTTCAACGAATCACGAACTCGACCTACTGAACGTCCGATGACAAGTCCAACCTCACCCCCGTCATCTCTTCAATCAGCAACACCATCGACGCCGTGTACTCCACGTTCGATCGAGTGACGATTTCATAGGGCTCGCTGGTGGACTGGATGGTCAGCGCCAGCTTGACCAACATACCGTGCTCCACCGCCATTTGAGCGACGTCGTTCGGCATGACGGCTACCAGATTCGGATCTTTGAGCAGCAGCGACAACGTCGTAAAGGTCGACGACGTCTCGATCGCGTAAAGCGGAAAGCTCAGCCCCACCTGGCGAAACTCGCGTTCCAACGTCAAACGCATGGGCATATTGACCGGGAAGACTACCCAGCGGCTGTCCATCAAGTCGTCCAGCTGCAGCTTCGGCGCATGGGCCAGGCGATGCGTCGGATTCGCCACCACCACCAGCGGTTCCTGTGCGCGGAAGCGGGTTTGATAAGCGCCCGGACGCGGGCTCACGCTGGTTCGGCAGATCGCTACATCCAACCTCCCCTGATCCAGCAAACTCAACAACCGCGAACTGGTGTCTTCGACGATGGAAATCGACAACTCCGGCTGTTTGTCACGCAGTCGCGCCAGGCTGTCCACCAGCGTCGGCACGGCCCCCATGATCGTGCCGAGCGCCAGGCGCCCGCCTTGCCCTTTGAGGATGCCGACCATTTCTTCGCGAAGGTGCTCAAGGTCAGTATGAATCAAGCGGGCATAACGAATCACACAGCGGCCAAGATCGTTGGCCTCCAGACCCTTGCTCGTGCGCTCGAAGAGGCTTGAACCGAAAACCGTCTCGATTTCCTGCAATGCCTTGGTCGCGCCCGGTTGGGACAGCGCCATGATCTCGGACGCCTTGCGCACCGAGCCCTGCTCGTCGAGGGCAATCAACAGCCGCAGCTGCTTGAGTCGCAGGCGAGACACCATGGATGAGAAGGACGGCAGCATGGGTATACCTGAAGGTTATCGCTTGGGTCGTAACTCTCATTAGGCAGCAGCAGGCTGGAAATTTAAAGTGGCCTCAACCATAACAACAAGCCGAGGCCTCACCATGCGTTTGATCCAGTTTGAAGATTCTGCGGGCCAGCGTCGTGTCGGCGTGGTCGAGGGCGACTTGATTCAGGTGGTCAACGGCACATCCAGCACGCGCACCCTTGCCCTCGCCGCCATTGCCAATGGCCACAGCCTGCAGCAGGAAGTCCAGAGCGCGGGCACCGCACTGAGTGCCGAAAGTTATACCCATCTATTGGACACAGGTCGCGTCCTGCCGCCACTGGACCACGAAGACCCGGCCCACTGCCTGATCAGCGGCACCGGCCTGACCCACCTGGGAAGCGCTTCGACTCGCGACAAGATGCACCAGGAAAAAGCCGACAATGAGGCTGAGATGACGGACACCGCGCGGATGTTCCAGTGGGGGATCGACGGCGGCCGCCCGGCAGCAGGCACCGTGGGCGCGCAGCCTGAGTGGTTCTACAAGGGTGACGGGGCGATTGTGGTACGCCCGAACCACGCGTTTCAGTCGCCTGACTTCGCCGAAGATGCGGGCGAAGAGCCCGAGCTGACCGGCCTCTACGTCATCGGCCATGACGGCACGCCGTACCGGTTGGGCTACGCCTTGGGCAACGAGTTCTCCGACCATGTCATGGAGCGTCGCAATTACTTGTACCTGGCCCACTCCAAGCTGCGCAACTGCGCCTACGGGCCAGAGCTGCGCGTCGGTGAGTTGCCCCGACACCTGGCGGGCACCAGCCGGATCTGGCGCGACGGCAGCGTGTTGTGGGAGAAGGAGTTTCTCAGCGGCGAGGACACTATGTGCCACAGCCTGGAGAACCTGGAGTATCACCACTTCAAGTACGCCCAATTCCTGCGCCCGGGCGATGTGCATGTGCACTTCTTCGGCACGGCCACCCTTTCGGTCGCGGACAACGTCAAAACTCAGCCGGGTGATCGGTTCGAGATCAGCATGAA
Source organism: Pseudomonas sp. W2-17 (assembly GCF_041060445.1). NCBI lineage: Bacteria > Pseudomonadati > Pseudomonadota > Gammaproteobacteria > Pseudomonadales > Pseudomonadaceae > Pseudomonas > Pseudomonas sp. W2-17. Next base: position 205,426 of record NZ_JAUFNS010000008.1, read on the forward strand.
CGAGTTCGGAAAACCGCTGTGCAACAGCATCGAAGTCGCGCCTTCTGCGTTCAATATTGGAGACGTAAGGTCGCTGTGACAGGTCAGGCCCTGCATCGGGCTTTTAGCAAGGAATGCATTTCATAATAAACATAAGAGTGAGATGAACATGACCACCGGCAATGTACAGGCCGTCACGCCTGCTGCTTCCACGAGTGCCGCGAGCGCCCGTCCCACCACGGTGCGGTGGAGGATATTCCTGCTTCTGCTGCTCCTCTCGGCCATCAACTACATCGACCGGGCATCGCTGTCCGTTGCGCTGCCGTTGATCTCCGCTGATTTCAACATGACGCCGGCGCTGGAAGGTTTGATGCTCAGCGCGTTCTTCTGGTCGTATGCGCTGATGCAGATTCCTGGCGGCATGCTGCTCGACCGTTTTCAGACCCGCAACATTGTCGGCATTGCCACCATCGGCTGGGGCCTGTTTCAGGCCTTGGCGGGCGGCGCGCACAACTGGATCACGCTGCTCATCATGCGCATCGGGCTGGGTGTCGCAGAGTCACCGATCATGCCGGCCGGGGCCAAGCTCAACGGCGCCTGGCTGACGCCGAACGAGCGCGGTCGCGGCGCGACCCTCGTCGACGGCGGCGCACCGCTGGGCACTGCATTGGGCGCCATCCTCATCGCGGGATTGATCACCCGGTTTGGCTCCTGGCGGATCGCATTCGTCATCGCGGGTGTCGGCACCATGGTCGTAGGCGTCTGGGCGTGGTGGTACATCAGAAATCACCCCAGTGAACACCCCAAGGTCAATGCCGCGGAGCTGGCTTACATCACTGACGCCAATGAGGCGGCCAGAAAAGCCACGGGCGGGCGCAAGGCGATCCTCAAGGAATTGCTCAAGAGCCGTTCCGTGCTGGCCATGTTCGCGGGCTTCGCTTGCTACAACAGCGTGTTTTACGGCCTGCTGACCTGGATGCCCAGCTACCTGCACCAGGCCCATAACCTGGACATCAAGGCCATGGGCGGCGCGACCTTTCTGATCTTCATGTGCGGGTTCATCGGCGAACTGTTTGGCGGCTGGGTGGCGGACAAATGGAAAGCGGCCGGCGGGCAACCCAACACCGTCATGCGCAGCATGTTCGCAGGCTCCGCAGCCATTGCCGCCCTGTGCATTCTCGCCGTGGCGTACACCAGCGACGCCGTGGTGGTGATCTCGCTGCTGTGCGTGGCGCTGTTTTTCATTCGCTGGTGCGGCATGTACTGGTGCCTGCCGGCGATCCTCGGCGGTCAGTCCAAAGCGGGCGTGTTGGGCGGCAGCATGAACTTCTGCGGGAACATGGTCGGCGTGATTGTGCCCATCCTGATTGGCCTGATCGTGCAGTACACCGGTTCGTACTTCCTGGCGCTGATCTTCTTCGTCGTCATGGCGTCCGGGCTGATGCTGTTCTCCAGCCTGATTGACTACCGCGAGCGTGGACTGGCCTGACCTGCCCTCCACGCTCTACTCCCATTGCGCTCACTGAAAAACCGAGGCGACCGTCATGCAGCTCATAACAACAACAGGCAGTGCGACCGCTGCCAATGCCGTGATCAGACTCAACGTGCTGGACGATGTGTTGATCGCGCGGCAACCGCTGGTCAAAGGTCTGGTGCTTCAAGCCGAAGGTATCGAGGTGCTTGAGCCTGTGCCTTCCGGTCACAAAGTCGCAGCGCGTCATATCGACGTGGGCCAACCCGTGCGCCGCTACGGCCAGATTATCGGCTTCGCAAGCCAGCCCATCGAAGCGGGACAACACGTCCATGTTCACAACGTCGCCATGGGGGATTTCTCTCGGGACTACGCCTTCGGTGTCGACGCCAAAGGCAGTCCCGCCCCCACCGCAGAGACGTTCATGGGAATCGTGCGCGCCGATGGCCGTGTGGCCACTCGCAATTACATCGGCATTCTGACGTCGGTCAATTGCTCGGCCACTGTGGCGCGGGCGATTGCCGACTACTTTCGCCGCGACATTCACCCTGAGGCGCTGGTTGGATACCCCAACGTCGACGGCGTCGTTGCGCTCACCCACGGTGTGGGCTGCGCCGTCGACCCGGGTGGCGAGGCACTGGCTATGTTGCGCAGGACGTTGGGGGGCTATGCCGTTCACCCGAACTTTGCCTCGGTCCTGATGATCGGCCTGGGTTGCGAGACCAACCAGATTCCCGATCTGCTGGCCGCCCAGGGCCTGACCAGCAGCCATTCGCTGCGCACGTTCACCATTCAGGGCACCGGCGGCACGTCGAAAACCATTGCCAGTGGCATCGCCCAAGTGAAGTCATTGCTGGCAGAAGCCAACAACGTCAAACGCGAACCGGTCAGCGCCAGGCACCTGATCATCGGCCTGCAATGTGGTGGATCGGACGGCTACTCGGGCATCACGGCCAACCCGGCCTTGGGCAATGCGGTCGATCGCCTGGTGGCGGCTGGCGGCACCGCGATTCTGTCGGAGACGCCGGAGGTCTACGGCGCCGAACACTTGCTGACCCGTCGCGCCGTCAGCCAGACGGTCGGTCAAAAGCTCATCGCCCGTATCCACTGGTGGGAGGCCTATTGCAAGCGAATGGACGCCGAGTTGAACAACAACCCTTCTGCGGGCAACAAAGCCGGAGGCTTGACCACCATTCTGGAGAAGTCGCTGGGTGCCGTCGCCAAGGCGGGCTCTACCGATCTGGTGGATGTCTACGAATACGCTGAAACCGTCAGGGCGCACGGCCTGGTGTTCATGGACACCCCCGGCTACGACCCGATCTCCGCCACCGGCCAGGTCGCCGGCGGCGCCAACCTGATTGCCTTCACCACGGGGCGCGGATCGGCGTATGGCTGTGCGCCCTCGCCGTCCATCAAGCTCGCCACCAACAACCGTCTCTGGGAAACCCAGGAAGAAGACATGGACGTCAACTGCGGCGGAATCGCCGACGGGTCCATGACCATCGAAGAACGCGGCGAGTACATCTTCCGCATGATGCTGCGCATCGCCTCGGGTGACAAAAGCAAAAGCGAACAGCATGGCTATGGCCAGAACGAGTTCGTGCCGTGGCAGATCGGCGCGATCACTTAAGACTCTGCATCCACGGTGGCATCCCCTTCGACACGCCGGCTCCCGTCGTTCAGCACGACGCGGAGCCGCTTCATTTAGCGGGTGTCGAGCCTCGACGTTTCATCACTCATCCCATCAGGAACCCTGACATGACTCAGATTCTCGGTCTGAACTACATCGGTGGGGACAGTGGCCATGGTTTGTAACCCGTACCTCAGGCGCTTTGAGCAGTAGGAACAGTGTGATGTGAGGCTTCCAGTTCGCGTACGAGCGGCAGTACGTGTTCACCGAAATACGCCACTTCCTCCTGAAAGTGCAGAAAGGCAGAGAGCACCAGATCCACGCCCACGGCTTTCAACGCCACAATGCGCTCCGCAATCTGTTTTGGCGTTCCAATCAGATTCGTTTTAAACCCGTCATTGTATTGAACCAGGTCTTCAAACGTGGACTTGGCCCAGTTGCCCTCGCCTTCAGGGCTGGCCTTACCGGCCTGTTTTGCCGCATCGCCGAAGGCATTCACGGCTTCCGGGTCAGCCTGATCGATGATTTCCTGAAGCACCGCGCGCGCTTGCTCTTCGGTTTCGCGAGCGATGATGAAGGCATTGACCCCGATCTTCACTGAATGCCCGTTCGCCGCGGCCTTCGCGCGGATATCATCCACCTGCGCCTTGATACCTTCTACCGTGTTGCCATTGGTGAAGTACCAGTCGGAGACGCGTGCTGCCATGTCCCGGGCCGCGCGGGAACTGCCGCCCTGAAAGATTTCAGGATGGGGTTGCTGAATCGGCTTCGGACGCAGTGTGTAATTGTGGAAGCGATAGAAATCGCCCTTGAAGGTGAAATTGTCTGTGGTCCAGATGCCTTTCAACGCCTGGATGAACTCTTCCGAACGACGGTACCGCTCGTCATGCTCCAGCCATGGCTCGCCAATGGCCTGGAATTCACCTTTGAACCAGCCGCTGACAATGTTGATCGCCACACGGCCGGCCGTCAGTTGATCGATCGTCGCCAGTTGCTTGGCAACCACGGCGGGCGTCCAGGGCCCCGGAAGGATGGCTGCAATCACCTTGAGTTTCTCGGTCGCCGCCAGCAACGCATGGCTGAACGCAACAGACTCATGCTGGTTATCGGCGCCGTATCCGGCGGTGAAGCGGATTTGCGTGAGCCCGTACTCAAAACCTGATTGCTCGGCAATTTGCGCGAGCTTGCGGTTGTACTCGATGCCCCAGTGGGTGCGCTGCTCGATTTTACTGACGATCAAACCGCCGCTGACGTTGGGTACCCAGTATGCGAATTTAATTGCGTTCTGACTCATCTACCGATCTCCAAATAGAGCAAGCAAGCCGCCCGGCGTGGTCGCCAAGTACGCTGTGCCCACTTGCCTGACGGGGAAATTGCAGCAACTGTGCCAGCTGTTCATACCTAGTTTTTTCAACGAGTTACGGCCCGGCCTCGTCTTTATCTAACGCCTGGCCAACAACGTTTTGCTGATCAGGTGTTTCCAGACAAACAGTTGTCTTCAGCGCACACGGCGAAACGCCGTCGCGGAGCAGCCAGCCAAACAGCACAACTGTTGATGCATCAACAGCAGCGTCCGTGGATTCAAAGGATTAACCCCGATTAATCGGCCATTTAGGGTCCGGCATGGAGCATGCAAAGAGGGTGTAACAAAGCCGCCGGCACCGGACGGCTCTTATCCTCACGGGAGTTTCCCATGCCTGACGCGCCGAACAATCCGCTTTCTCTGGGTACCGACTACGAAGCGCTCGCCAGTCGTTTTCGACCGTTGTTCCAGCAGATTGCTGCTGGCAGCCTTGAGCGAGAACAGGCTCGTACCCTTCCCTACGAACCCATCAAGTGGCTCAAACACGCCGGGTTCGGTGCTGTTCGGGTGCCTAGGGAATATGGAGGCGCCGGCGCGTCTGTTGAGCAACTGTTCCAACTGCTGATCGAACTGGCTGAAGCCGACTCCAACATTCCGCAATCTCTGCGCGGCCACTTCGCCTTCGTGGAAGATCAACTGAATTCGCCCCCGACGGCCGAACGCGACACATGGTTTCGGCGCTTCGTTGAAGGCGATCTGGTGGGCAACGCCTGGACAGAAACAGGCACTGTGAAGCTCGGTGAAGTCATCACTAAAGCCACTCCGGACGGAGTGCAGTTTCTGTTGAGCGGGAAAAAGTACTACAGCACCGGCAGTCTGTTTTCGGACTGGATCGATGTGTACGCGCAGCGCGCGGACAATGGTGCCGACGTTATTGCAGTGGTGGACGCCCATCACGCCGGCGTACAACAAAGCGATGACTGGGACGGTTTCGGCCAACGCACTACAGGCAGTGGGACCTCAGTGTTCAATAACGTTCCAGTTCCCGCTACACACATCATCCCCTTCGAAAACCGTTTCAAATATCAAACCGCGTTCTACCAACTGGTGTTGCTCGCGGTATTGGCGGGCACAGGTCGGGCGATAGAACGCGACCTTACGCAGCAGATTCGCGAGCGCACCCGCGTTTACAGCCACGGTAATGCCAGCCGCGTCAGCGCTGATGTTCAGATCCAGCAAGTGGTGGGCCACATTTCCGCGCAGGTCTACGCCGCACAGGCAACCACCCTCCAGTCTGCAAGGCCGTTGCAGCAAGCCTACGAGGCTCGCTTCTCGGGAAATGCCGAGGCAGAGCGAACGGCGAACATGGCAGCGGAAATCGAAACGGCAAAAGCACAGGTCGTCGTTTCCGAGCTTGTTCTACGGGCGGCGAGCGACCTGTTCAATGCGCTTGGCGCCTCAGGCATCAGCGTCAATAAAGCCCTGGATCGACACTGGCGTAACGCGCGGACCGTCGCGTCCCATAACCCGCTCATTTACAAGGCGAAGATCGTCGGTGACTGGAGTATCAACGGCACCGAGCCACCCTATGTCTGGCAAATCGGGCAGGGAGAGCCGGAGGCCAGGCCGCAGTAAACGGCGACCCACCCCAAACCCCGAACGTATTCTGCTCAGCCCGCGAGGCGCCCTGTCTGTTCCTGCGCGCCGGTCATCTCCAGTGACCGGACGACGTTGCTCAGATTGATCAGCGTCATCCAGCGCACCTGATCACCCTTGCCAATGCTCACCAGGCTGCGCATGCGGTCATTGACCGACCCTCTGACCCTCACGCTTTGCTCCCACCCCTCGGGATGCTCGGAGGCCGGGTGGGTGAAGGTTTCTATCGAGTCGGTACGGTTGACCACCAGCCCGAAACCGGTGCGCTCGCCTTTGACCAGCAGTACCCGTTCCAGCGTATTGTCGGGAGGCGTTGCGCCTTCTATCAGGCTGCTCAGGCAGACCAGCGGAATTTGCTCGCCACGCAAATTGAAACTGCCCAACAAATGGGTCTCCTGTTGCGCAAACCGGACAAAGTGCTCAGGCATATCCAGGATTTCCAGCACTTGATCCAGCGGCACCACGAACGGCTGAGAGGCCTGGAACACCAGGCACGTCTGGTTCATCTGCGCGAGACGAGAGGCGAGCGCATCCTGACTCGGCGGACTGTTCTGGTAGATCCGGGCGAAACTGAGCGTCTCTTGTCGCTCCACCAGCGCGCGATGTTCCAGCAACAGCGCCTGTTCTCCGTTTTCCAGGCCGACGACACCGGCAAACAGCGCGGGCTCCCGTAACCCATAACGGGGTAACGGCAGGATTTCATGAGCACGCTTGCGCACGATCGAGATCATTCGGTCATAGGTCAGACCGATGCGATAGCCTTCCCGCGAGGTCAAGACCAGCAACTGGGTCTGGTTCCGGGCCTGCTCAGTCGCCGGACATTCAATGCCCAGTATCCGGTTCAGGTTCAAGGCAGGCACATCCACGCCACGCCGGTTCACCACGCCCAGGCAATAGTCGCCCCCCAGCTTGCTCGGCAGCATCTCCGGTCGGTCCACCAGTTCGGTGATCGCCTTCGCGTCCACGGCGTAGCGCTTTCCTTCGCACTCGAACAGCAGCAAGTGATGCAGCTCCCGGGCAGGGTCCTGAACCTGTTTCCCATGGCTCTCATCCAAGGAATGCGCGGTCAAGACCTGGGGCAAGCCACACAGCGCTTGCAGATCGAGCCGATAGATCATTCGCTCACTGTCCAGCAACGCGAGTTCGGGCAGCAGCGCAACCGCGGTGCCCTCCCCGTTGAGCCGACACAGGTTCCGCGGCTCGACCTTCATCACATCACTGACGCCGCTGACCGCAATGCCCAGGCGTCGGCCTTGATGATTGACGATGGCGACCATCTCCAGCGGATCGTGAGAAGAGGCGTCATGCTCGCCGAGCAACGACCGCAGTTCGATCAGCGGCAGCGCTCTCCCGCGCAGGCTGAACATGCCGATCAGCGCGCCGCCTTGCTGCGGGTGAGGCTGCAGCCGGACAGGCCAGTTGATCACCTGTTCCAGTGCGTGGGCGTCGATGGCGACTTCCAGCCCGGCGATCTTGACGACCCCAAAAGCCAGGGCGTCGCTCACAGGCTTTCAACCTGGCCTGGAGCGCTCAGTCCTTTGCCCAACCCTGTGGCGAGCTTGATACGGTTGAGCTCGCCGATCAGTTCGGCTACCCGCTCAGCCAGATGATGCTGTTCCTGGGTGGCCGCGCCGATGGTCGTCATCGCGCCATTGGTCTTTTCGACCCCGGCCACGATACGCTCGAAGGCACTGCCCGCGCTGCGGGAGATCTCGCTGCCGGAGTTAATGCGGCGCACCGTCTCCTGAATGAGCTTGTTGATTTTGGTGGTGGCTTGCGAGGACTTCTCAGCGAGTTTGCGCACTTCATCGGCCACCACGGAAAAGCCCAGCCCATGTTCACCCGCCCGCGCGGCTTCGATCGCGGCATTGAACGCGAGCATGTTGGTCTGGCCGGCGATCGTACTGATCACCTCAATGATTTCCTGGATGTCCTCTGCCGATTTGCCAATGGTGTCCATCGCCGCTGACGCCTCGTTGAGGGTCTGGGAACCGCGCTGGGCTTCATCCTGGGTAATGCGGGCCTGATCGTTGGCGTCGCCAGTGGTCTTGACCACTTCGCCGATGGCCTCCATCAGACGCGTGACGGACTCATCCATCGCCTGGGTCTTGGCTTCAATGGCTTCTTCCAGCTCGACCTGAGCGGTGATGTCGGTGGCGAACTTGACCACCTTGTAGGGTTGCCCCACCGCGTTGAACACCGGGTTGTAGGTGGCCTGAATCCAGATTTTCTGCCCGTACTTGCTGATGCGCATAAAACGCCCGGTGAAGAACTTGCCGCTGCTCAGGGCGCCCCAGAATTCACGATAAGGCGTGGTCTTGACGTACTCGGGCTCGCAAAAAAGCGAATGATGGCGGTTATTCAACTCCTCCATCCGGTACCCCACCAAGTCCAGAAAGTTAGCGTTGGCCGAGAGAATATTGCCGCTCAGGTCGAACTCGATCACGCCCTGGGCGCGGTTGATCGCGTTGACCTTGCCTTCGTGCTCCATCGTCCGAAGTTTGGTCTCGGTGACGTCGGTGGCGAACTTGACGATCTTGTAGGTTTGCCCCTGGGCATCAAGGATCGGGTTGTAGGACGCTTGAATCCACACATCCCGACCGTCCTTGCTCAGGCGCTTGTACTCGTTGGAGTCGTACTCGCCCTTGCCCAGCTTCTCCCAGAACTCACGGTACACCAGCGAGGCGGCATATTCGGGTTCACAAAACATCCGGTGATGCTGGCCCACGACTTCTTCGAGGCTGTAACCCATGGCCGCGAGAAACTTGCTGTTGGCGTTCAACACATACCCTTCAGGCGTGAACTCGATCAACGCCTGGGAGCGCTCGATTGCAGCGATTTTGCTTTCCCATTCGGCATTGCGATTGCGCACTTCCGTGACATCGCTGGCAAATTTGACGATTTTGAAGGGCTTGCCGTTGTTGTCCAGCACCGGATTGTAAGTAGCCTGCAGCCAGATCTGGCGCCCGTCCTTGGCCTGACGCTGGTACTGACCGGCGTCAAATTTACCGGTGCCCAGCTTTTCCCAGAACATCAGGTATTCCTTACTGGTCGCATAGTCGGGCATGCAAAACAGCCGGTGATGGCGCCCACGGATTTCCTCGATTTCGTAACCCATGCAATCGAGAAAGTTCTGGTTGGCGTACAGCACATTCCCCTGCAGGTCGAATTCGATGACGGCTTGGGAGCGGTCGATTGCGCTCAGGAGGGAGTTCAGGTCAGCGCCGGCCTGGGCAAGTTCGGCGGCAGGGTTTGATCGGTCGTTCATGGGGCAGGTCCGCAAATTGGAGTTGGATGGGCGGGGTTCCTTCCCTGAAAGTAACAAGCAGCAGCTATTCACTTTCCAGCATTCGAGGGCGTCGCCTGAGATGAAGCTCGGGGAAACTCGGCTTGCGTTGTTTGCTCGCCAGGCAACATTCAGTTGGCCTGGCCAGAACAAAACGTGTGTGCTGGCCTATTCGCATCGGCTGCGGAGGGGATGAACTTGAGGCCGGGTTGTACATTTATTTATTCATGTACAACGTTGTACCTCGGCAAGTCGACCGGCGGATTGTCGGGCCGGTGGTGAATTTGATCAGGTTTATTGAGTGATCAATCCGTATCTAACCCTACCAATGCTGTCACTATGCCGTCATGGTGCATGGCGCTTCGTTCTCGCCGATTCACAGGCGCCAAAACGAACCGTCGCTGTTCGAAGGACCTGTTGAACTTCATCGCCGCGCCGATACCGAAGATGCTGAACGATCTGCCCGTGGGCGGCCGCTCTCCCGCACAGCCGTACCCGCCCTTGCTCGACCCGATGCGGGTCGAATGATGGCCTGACACTTCGCCCCTTTTCAGGTAATGCACATGGCAGCAAAGGCTCACCTCGGTTTAAAAAATCATGAAGTTCTGGGGCATTTTCTAGACGCAGCTTCGCACCTGACCGGGGCGGCGGGCGCCATCCTGATCCTGCAAGACGAAGATCAATGGCACACGGTAGCGACCCACGGCGACGCGCCGCTGGTGCGTCCGGACGAAATCACCGGCGGTTGGCTGAAGATGATGTTGTCCTACGGAGACGTCGTCGACGTAGGCGCAGCGATGCCCGCTGACACCGTACTGCCAGCCGGGCTCGATCAGATTGTCAACGCATCGCTGGTGTGCGTTGCGATCAGGGATTGCAACGCGGTGCTGGCCGGAGCGGTGCTGATGACAATCCCGCTGCCCCATACACGACTCAGCGCCGCACACATCTACGGCTTGCAAACCCACGCCGCCGATCTTTACGACGCACTGAAGATGAACCCGGCGAACGGGGCCGGCGCGTCTGCGGTGATCGAACGTCTGCGTTTGCTGGAGTCGGTGGTGGTCAACGCCAAGGACGCCATCCTGATCACCGAGGCGGAACCCATCGATTTGCCAGGGCCACGCATTGTTTATTGCAATCCAGCGTTCCTGACCACCACCGGTTTCAGCCTCGACGAGGTCATGGGAAACACGCCGCGGATTCTGCAATGCCCGGAGACCGATCGCCAGACGCTGCAAAAAATCAGGGATGCGCTGCAACGGTGGGACCCTGTTGAAGTCGAGCTCATCAACACCCGGCGCGACGGCACTCTGTTCTGGGTGCAGCTGAGCATCGTGCCGGTTGCAAACGAGAAAGGCTGGTTCACCCATTGGGTTTCCGTTCAGCGCGACATCACCGAGCGCAAAGACGCAGAGCAGCATTTTCGGCAGGCTCAGCTCGACCGTGAGGAGCGCGTGGCGCTTGAGTCGAGGTTGATCGAGCGAGAGCGTATTCAGGACGAGTTGTCCTACGCGGCGTTTCATGACGAGCTGACGCGGCTCAAGAACCGGGGCTATTTCATGGCCCGCATCCATTCGGCCCTGAGCAAAGGGACCCCGCAAGAGCCCGGCGCGGCGACGGTGTTGTACCTGGATCTGGATCGATTCAAATATGTCAACGACGGCATGGGCCACCACGCCGGGGACAGCCTGCTGAAAAGCGTTGCCCACCGCCTGAGCGAATGCATCGATCCCACCGCGGTGATCGCCCGCATCGGAGGCGACGAGTTCGCGATCCTGCTGACTGACGAGGGCCATCAGGAACAGGCGATCGAAACCGCCAGGCGCGTGACCCATGCCCTCAGCTTGCCGACCTCCATCGACGGGCAACAGCTCTTTATCTCCTGCAGCATCGGTATTGCGACCCTGGATGTTCAACACAGTACTGCTGAAGATCTGATCCGCGACGCAGACGTGGCCATGTACGCCGCCAAAAAGAAAGGCCGTGGCAGTTGGGCCGTTTTCGACCTGTCGATGCGTCAGGCGTCGATCGACATGCTGGTGATGCAGAACGCGCTCAAGCACGCGATCACCCGCAATGAGTTCTATCTGGTGTACCAGCCGATCTTTTCCATTGCGACTGAGACGATCGTCGGCGTTGAAGCCCTGGTCAGGTGGCGCCACTCGACCCTGGGCATCATCGCGCCGGATGTGTTCATCAGCGTCGCAGAGGACATTGGCGTCATCTGCGACCTTGGGCAGTGGGTCATGCGCAATGCGTGTCGCGAAGTCAGGAAATGGAGTGACGCCGCCGGAGCGGTCACTCTCAAGCTGAACGTCAACGTGTCCGGCGTTGAACTGAACCGCAGTGACTTCGTCACGCAGGTCGCCGAGATTATCGCCGAGACCGGATTCGATGCCCGCGCCCTGCAGATCGAGATCACCGAGTCAGTGTTCCTCCATGAGCCGGAAATTGTGGTAAAAACCCTTGAAGAGCTTCGCGCTCAAGGCATCCGCATTGCGCTGGACGATTTCGGCACCGGGTACAGCTCCCTTGGCTACATCGACCGCTACCCCATTGACGCGATCAAGATCGACAGGTCTTTTGTCACGCGCATGATGAAGCATGAACGCAGCGTCGCCATCGTCAACAGTATTTTGTCGCTGGGGCAGGCACTGGACCTGGCGATTGTCGCCGAGGGCGTCGAGACCCTTGGCCAGCTCGATCAGCTCAGGGAATTGGGCTGCCCTTACGCCCAGGGTTTCCTGCTCAGTCCGCCGGTGCTGGCCGAGGATGTTCTGGCGATGCTGATGGCGAACAAACGCCAGACCCTCCCCTGATGCGTCAGCCACTTGAAGATGCGGTTGATGTGCCCGGGCCATGTGCTCTATGCGCAGGGAGCGCTGAGGCGGCTCAAACGATGTCGTCAACCACACCGCCATCAACCCGCAGCGCTGCGCCGGTGGTGGCGGATGCCTGGGGCGAGCACACGTAGACGATCATGTTGGCAACTTCTTCGACGGTGGCGGCACGCTGAATAATCGAGCTGGGACGGTGCTCGGCTACGAAGGCCTTGGTCACTTCCTCCAGGGATTTGCCCGTGCGCGCCACTTCACTTTGCATCATGGCGGCGACGCCATCGGACAACGTCGGCCCCGGCAGCACGCTGTTGACCGTCACGCCGCTGCCCGCAACGCGTTTCGCCAGGCCTCGGGCCAAGGCCAACTGCGCGGTCTTGGAAACGCCGTAGTGAATCATGTCGGCGGGGATGTTGCGTGCAGACTCGGAAGACACGAACACCACCCTGCCCCATTTCCTGGCCACCATTGCCGGGAGCAGTGCCCGGCTCAGGCGTACCCCTGACATGACGTTGGTCTGCCAGTAGCTGTCCCACACCTCATCTTCGGTTTCAAAAAAATCCTGGGGGCCATAGATCCCGGCGTTGTTGACCAGGACGTCGATAGGCCCGGCCCCCTGCAGCAGCGTTTCAACACCGCCTGCATCGCTCAGATCTGCGGCGACGCCGGTAATCGTGGCACCGGGCACAGCGCTCACCAGTCGGGCAATTGCTTGCTTGACCGAGCTTTCACTGCGGCCGTTGATCACCACCTCGGCACCCGCCTCGGCCAGACCTTTGGCAATCGCGAAACCGATGCCGCCGGTTGACGCGGTGACCAGCGCACGCTTGCTATTCAGCTGAATGTTCATTTCCACTCCGTCACATTTGGGTTGGGGGGGGGGTAGGACTGAACCCACCCTATTTGAGCTGCCACGGCTTGCATAGACGCCATCGTGTTTTTCACCATCGAGTGGCCACAAGCCGCGTTTCAGAGCCTTTTGCCAGCATTTACCGTTGGTCAGACCCGGCCAATCTCTTTGAACGACGGGCCTGCGCGATTGCACTAAAACTCGCGCCTCTATCTGTATTGGCACCCTATTCTTCTGGAGAGCCCATGAAAGCCATTATTTACAACGGTCCTTATGACGTCAGCGTTCAAAACGTTCCCGATGCCAAGATTGAAAAAGCAACGGATGTCCTGGTCCGCATTACCACGACCAACATTTGTGGCTCTGATCTGCACATGTACGAAGGCCGCACCAGCTTCGAGACGGGCAGAATCCTGGGCCACGAGAACATGGGTGAAGTCATCGAAGTGGGCGCGGCCGTTGATCGCGTCAAAGTCGGCGACATGGTTTGCCTGCCGTTCAACATCGGCTGCGGTTTCTGCGAAAACTGCGAGCGCGGCCTGACCGGTTATTGCCTGACCGTTAACCCGGGCAGTGCCGGCGGCGCCTACGGCTTTGCGGAAATGGGCCCTTACGAGGGCGGTCAGGCTGAACTGCTGCGCGTGCCTTATGGCGACTTCAATTGCCTGGTACTGCCTGAAGATGCCAAGGAGAAAGAAAACGATTACGTCATGCTCTCGGACATCTTGCCCACCGGCTGGCACGCCACTGAACTGTCCGGTTTGCTGCCGGGTGAAAGCATTGCTATTTACGGCGCAGGCCCGGTCGGGCTGATGGCAGCGCATGCGGCGATGATCAAAGGCGCGTCACAGGTCTTTGTGGTGGACAACCATCCAGACCGTCTGGCGCTCGCGGCCAAGCTGGGCGCGACGCCGATCAACACGGCGCAGACCCAGGCCGTGGAGCAGATTTTGAACCTGACCAACGGCAAGGGCACCGACCGCGGCTGCGAATGCGTGGGCTATCAGTGCTGCGACAAGCATGGCCATGAGGCCAATCACGAAACCATGAACAACCTGGTCGCCTCCACCAAGCCTACCGGCGGCATCGGCGTCGTGGGTGTCTTCGTGCCGCAAGATCCAAACGCCGCAAGCGATCTGGCGAAAGAAGGCAAGATGGCCTTCGACTTCGGCTCCTTCTGGTTCAAGGGCCAGCAAATCCGTACTGGCCAGGCCAACGTCAAGGCGTACAACCGTCGCCTCGCCGAGCTGATTCACCATGACCGTGCCAAGCCGTCGCAGATCATTTCCCACAGCCTGAAGTTGTCTGAAGGCCCGGATGCCTACAAGCACTTTGATCAGCGGGACGACGGCTGGACCAAAGTCGTGCTTAAGCCTTCGGCATAATCCTCTGGCGCATTCCGTTGAGCTGTTGTGACGGTTGCGCCTGAACGATGTTAATGGGTGATCCGTGCTGAAGCGCTCGCTTTGGTCTGGATCACCCCCATCAACATGGCAGCTTCAAGGCTTCTCTCACAGTATCGACCTTTCCCAATCAGCGGCTTCGCCCCAACCGCGCCGCTTCTTTGTATCAATGCGCCAGATATCACCTTTGCGGGTCAGGCCGAACAGCACCTCATACCGCAGCCTCGTACTGGGCGCCTGCCGCGTCATGATCACCGCCCGGCGAGCCTCACGCTCGACACTCACCAGTGCATCTTTGGGCGAATACTCCGGTGGAAACCCGAAGCTGCCGAGGCGCCCGTAAATACGGGGCTTGGACGTACAAAAACGCTCGATTATTTGATTCTGCGCCGCCTGAATAACCGACCAGGCAAGCTCGCCATCATCGATGCGTTGCTTTTGGCTGTAGCAGTCGGTTTCCCAGGCATACATGGCCAGGATGAAGCCACGCAGGACGCTTGCAGGGTTGCTGTCATCCACATCTGACCCGTCCGCTGCCACGGCGGGCCACGGCATCGAATACTCATCAGGCGGGACAGGCGCCAGCGCACCGTGCTGCTGCAACAGCGCCACGATTTCCGTGTGGTTTCGTGCATCGGCCATCGACAGCGCATTGTGGCCGTTGCCGGTTTGTAAATGCACATCGGCCCCGGCCGCCAGCAAGGCAGCCACGACACCAGCGTGCCCCTCACGGGCAGAGAGCATCAAAGGCGTCTGTTGATAGGTGTGGGCTGTCAGATCGACGGACGCCTGAGCCACCAGTAACGCGTCCACTGCGTGAAGATCACCTCTGTCGGCGGCCCAGCCGAGGGCCGTGAACCCGAGGGTCTTATCAGCATTGTCCAGGCTCGCGCCGCGGGCGATCAACAGGTTGAGGGTGTGTACATGGCCGGCAATGGCCGCTTCGATCAATGCCGTACGACCGGGCATCTTGTCGATAAAATCGATGTCGGCGCCACCGTCCAGCAGGCTCAGCAACGTCTCGTTCTGGCCTCGGGCGGCCGCCTTTAACAGTTTCTTGCTCAAGGGCATCTCCTGATATTGATCGCCGTTCAGTCGCGGGGCGCTCTGCGCTGCCAGTTGAAGTTGTGAATTTTCACACGCTGCTCGACGGTTTCATTCCAGAAGACTTCAAAGCCAGCGGCTTTCAACACGCTGCACAACCGGTGCCCTACCTTGAGACTCTGTGCAGGATCATCATCGATTGCGCCAAAAGCGATGAGCAGGGCTTCTCCCTCTACAGTGCGTTCCACGTCTTGTCCGTGATAAAAACAAAAACCGTGGTAATGATCGTTCGGCGCTTGGTGAATTGCTTCGGCCACCTCCGTGAATCCGTCCGACAATGTATAACCCGCATTGGACAGGGCACAGATACCCTCTTCATGGAGATCGTAGAACACTGCATCGAGCCGCTCGCAGGCAGTCACCTCTGGCCAGTCACGCTCTGCGTCGAGCTTGCGTTGCCACTCCGGCAGGATCAACGCCTTCAGCGCTGGTACATCACAGTCATTGTCAATGATGTCATCGACCATCTCATCCATCTCTTCAGGGGTGTAGAAGCCCGACCACACCCACGTCCGTATGCTGTCCGCCACGTGTTCATTGCTGCCGCCCATTGGCACCTCGCCTTCGCTAAACAATCAATATAGATCCAAGCCTCGCCCCTCGGGGCAGCGAAAGCCTCTAGTGTCTTGCGCGTTGCATACCTCGGAAACCACCTGCACCGTCGCGTCCTCCAGCCGCCCTTCATTGCGACACAAAACCCACCCGTTAGCTGAAACCGCCCGCTCGAACGCCTGGGTGCACTCGGCGTGTTCTTCCAGCGAATGCACCACCGTACTGCTCAAGCCACGCCGACGTGCCGCTGCCCGCGCCCATGAAATTTCGGCCGCAGTGACAACCCCGACATGGAGGTCCGGCACGCGCACGTTCCTGTCAATGTTCAACTGCAGGATCTCGGCAAACGGGACGAGCCGGCGAAACGCGGCGTCCGACGGATACCAGCGATCGATCAGGATGATGCTGTCGGCGGGCTGCTGGGTCAGGACGTGCCGGGAGATCCAGGCACGGCTGTCGGCGAGGCGCTCACACACCTCAAACTCCAGATCGCGGTCGGGATGCCTGGCGAGTTGGTTGACGAGGGCCATTATTTCACCCCGGTGGGGATCACTTTTGCTCTCGCTCAGCCGGATCACCTTCTTGCCATCGGCCCTCAGCGATTTCGTGACGGCCTCCAACAGCGTGGTTTTCCCGACGCCCTTGGGCCCATCCAGAGATATAAAAAGCGCAGGGTTCATGCTTCACACAACAATTCGATAGACAGCCCTGTTTGCCCTGCCCGCTCACAGCGGCCGCTGCATGCGCCGCTGTGACTCGGGTGCTGGACGCTCGCGCTCAGGCTGGGGGCCCGGCTAAATCCTCAGGCGCTCAGGAGGCGCTCAGGGCTTCGTCAATGGCCGCTGTCAGGCGTGGATCCTCCGCCGTCACGTCTGGGGCAAAGCGCCCGATCACCTTGCCGTCTCGCCCGATCAGAAACTTCTCGAAATTCCACAGCACGTCGGTGCCTGCGCCGCTTTCAATGCCGTAGCCCTTGAGGCGCTCACGGAACGGCCCGTCGCCGGTGGCAGCGGGCTGGGCGGCGGTGAGTTCGCGGTAGAGCGGGTGCGTGTCGTCGCCGGCGACCGAGATTTTCGAAAACAGCGGAAAATGCACGTCGTAGGTGGTCGAGCAAAACGACTGAATGTCGCTGTCATTGCCCGGCTCTTGCTCCTTGAAGTTGTTGGCCGGAAAGCCCAGCACTTCGAGTCCGGCGTCCTTCTTGCTCTGGTACAGGCTTTCAAGTCCTTCGTATTGCGGCGTCAGCCCGCATTTGGAGGCCACGTTGACCACCAACAGCACTTTGCCCTTGTACTGGCCCAGATTGGCCGGCGTGCCATCGATTTGCGTGAGGGGAATGTCGGACAGAGAATCGCTCATGGGTGGCTCCTGTTTGCTGGATGGAGTGCTCCCGGCTCAGTGATCTGTGAGCAACATCCCAGGCCGGTGTCATGGAACACCTTAAAGCATGCGGCCGATGATTGATTCACGATCTGCGCAGTTTCATCGTGAGTGCCAGGTTACCGAGCATGGCCCGGCATGGCCCTTGCCCTTGCTCCCGACCATCGGCACACACCGTTCGGCATTCGGGGACAATTCTTCGATCAACGGTACGAACCTATGTGACAGTATGGCAGTCTGACATCACATATTATTTTCTCGGCCCTGCGAGGCCTGACATGAATGACCTGCACCGCCGCAACCCGTGTCGCCTGCCTGTACTGCTGTTGATCACGCTGTCCACGGTGATCGGACTTTCCATCCTGTGGGAATTCGAATTCGAAGCCTGGGTGATGCACTGGCTCGCCCTGCCGTACGACGCTGACTTTGAAGACGCCGAAAGATGGCGATTCGTCCTCACTGTCGCGGGGTTTTCGCTGATCTCGTTGATCATCCCGACGATTCTGCTCAAACGCCTGATTGCCAACGCCCAGTCGAGCTTCCGTGGACTGAAACAGGCACAGGCGCAGACTGAAACCCTGGCCACCTATGACTCGCTCAGCGGGCTGATCAACCGGCGCATCTTCATGGACATGGTTCGCAATCAGCTCGGTTTGAAGCGGCCTGCGGCAGTCATGCTTATCGATCTGGACCACTTCAAGGCGGTCAATGATCAACACGGCCATGCCGCCGGCGACATTGTGCTCGTGGAAATAGCGCGCAGGCTCGAAGCCATCGCCGACGATAACGGCGGCGTGGCGGTGCGCCTGGGCGGTGATGAGTTCTGCCTACTGTTTCTCACGTTCAAACACCAGGCCGAGCTGAGCCAGATCGCCGAGGCGGCAGTGGTTCAGCTCCGCGCGCCATTGTCCGGCGCCGTCGAGCCTTCGGCGTTGGGCGCCACCATTGGCATTGCACGGTCGTGGACCGACGCACAGGAGGCTTCGGCATTGCTGCACTGCGCCGACACGGCGATGTACCGAGGCAAGAAGGACGGGCGTTCGACCTACAACTTTTATGACAGCGAATACGAAAAGCAGCGCCGGGCCCAGGCCGACCTTGAACTGGCATTGAGACGGGCGGTTGAAGCAGACGAAATCGTGCCCTACTTCCAGCCCATCGTGGCGCTCCCTTCCCAGGAGGTTGTGGGGTTTGAAGTCCTCGCACGCTGGCTCAAGCCGGACGGCAGCACCGCAACTCCGGCCGACTTCATTCCGGTGCTGGAGCGCCTGGGATTGATCCCGGCCATGACCCGCTCGCTGATCAGCCAAGCCTGTCGCGCCGCGAATCGTTGGGACGATCACCTGCGCTTGTCCATGAACGTCAGCGCCGCCATGGTGACCGACGCGCTGTTTCCCGATCAGTTGCTGGAGCAACTGCGGCAAGAGCAATTTGCGTTTCAGCGCTTCGAAGTCGAAATCACCGAGGAGGCTCTGGTCGGCAATCTGGACGTGGCGCGGCAGAACCTGAGCAAACTGCACGAGCACGGCATCACGGTGGCGCTGGATGACTTCGGTATCGGTTATTCCAGCCTGTATCACCTGACCCGCCTGTCCATCGACAAGATCAAAATAGACCGGTCGTTCTTTGAACCCGGGCAGACCGATCACCTGCCCATGGTCGAAGCGATTCTGGGCATGGCGCGCAGCTTGAAAATGCAGGTCACGGCCGAAGGGGTCGAGGAGTTCCACCTGCCCCATCTTCCGTCCTGGCTGGCCAACAGCGGATGCGATTATGCCCAGGGCTACCTCTACGGCCGCCCGAAGCCGGCTTCGAGTCTGTTCTGCTACAACCATTCATCGTTTGCCCAGCTGGCAGGCTGAGGCATCGTCGGCATATGCGCGGGTCATCGCGTCTGCGCTTCCGGGTCTTCGCGGGCCAGTCGGCGCGGCGCAGTCAGTGCGGTTTGAAATGCACTGAACGCTGATGCCGGCCTTGACTCCAAATCTTGCCCCGACGCTCACGGCCAACGTGTCGCGTCGGCGAGCATTCGAATCTTCTGCCAGATCAAGGAATTCCCATGACCGATCCACGCAACGTCGCTCACGACAAAAAAGTCCAGCAAGAAAAGAAGAACCACGGCGAAGAAGTCGCACCGGACGCCGTGCACGCGCCACAGCCAGGCATGAAGCCCCCGCTCAAGCACGACGATGATGATGCCGCAGAGCAAGACGAGCAGGCGTGAATCAGGCACTGACCTGAGCTTGAAAATACCGTTTGGCGGCGCTGACTGACGTCAGTTGCCGCTGCCCTCGTCATTATTCGTAAGTTCCCCCGCACAGCCCCTGCACTTAGCCATCATCTGCCTGAAAGCATGACAGGGCACCACCTCCCCTTGAAAGCATCGGCGCGGTCCCTATCTTGGGCTTCTGTCTTCAGTTTGAACCGGGCAAGAGCCAGTCTCCTGCCGCCTGCGAGAGAGAGAAGGAGGCCAGATCATGCGCGGCAATGCCGTCAACCACCCAAAATCCGACCCATCCTCCGTCAAGCACCCGGGCGCCCAGTGGCGGTTGATGAGTGCCTACGAGCGCTTCGAGCAACTGGTGGTCATCGCCCTCAGTTTGATCATCGCTGCGGTGATTCTCATCGCGCTGCTTCAGCTGTGCCGCAGCCTCCTGCCGTTGCTGATCACCGGTGCCCTCGACCCGCTGGACCACGGTGTCTTCCAGTCGGTGTTCGGCTCGATTTTCACCGTGCTGATCGCACTGGAATTCAAGCACTCGATCATCCGCCCGGCACTGCGGCGCAACAGCGTCGTCCAGGTGCGGACGGTGCTGTTGATCGCGCTGCTGGCGCTGAGCCGCAAGTTCGTCATTCTCGACACCCTGACCACGCCGGCGTCGACCATTGCCGCGCTGGGTTTCGCGACCCTGGTGCTTGGCGTGGTCTGCTGGTTGTTGGGCAAACGAGACCTGTCGGCGCAGGATTAGCGGCCTGGCATCCGGGCAGGACTGCCCTCCATGCCTTTGCCGACTGGCTGCGTGAACGTTTCCCCGCGTTGCACCCCAAGTGGTTCAAGGCTGACTGACACAACCGACTGGCCGGAAGGCGCCGGTGAGTAGCGGCCTTGGGTTCACCCGTTGAAGAACGTCCGGGACGCTTCGGTGATCTGGTCGATCAGGCGATGCTGGCGGAGGGCGTCTTCAAAGCGGGTCGCGTTGCTGGAACCCGTGGCTTTGTCCTCGGCATAGGCGGCGTAGAGGTAGGCCACGTCCTGGGCACTGGCATCCAGGTGCGTCACGTCAAGGGTCTGGTACTGCGCAGGGATCGGCAATTCCACGAACCTGTCGCTGCCGCCGGTCATCGACGCAATAGCATTGTCGTGAGTGTTCTGGAAACCGCGCGGATTGGTGATCCGCAGCGCACCCTCCGTGCCGGTGATGTCGATTTGCAGGCCGGTTTTGTGGTCCTGACCTCCCTCAAGCTGAACCGAGAACAAGCCGCCCCCAGGCAACGTGCCGATGATCATGACTTCGTTCGGGGCGTCATAGGGAATCTGCTCGCCGGTTTCCTCAATCGTGGTGACCGGGAATTGAGTCTGCGCAACCGCCGCGAGCATTTGTGGGAAGCCAACGCCATGAAACAGCATGTCGTGAAAGTGCCCGCCGTAGATCGACAGCAGGTGGGTGAAGTTTTCGGTGTTGACCGCCCACTTGGCAAATGCCGGCATGACCGCACCGAATGCGTCCACGCCCACCGACATTCGCACCGCCCTGATGCTGCCGATGTGACCCTGCCGGATCAGGTCGTGCCAATACCGCGAACTCGGCGAGAAGCGGCGCTGCAGGCCGATGATATGGCTGATGCCCCTGGCGTTGGCCATTTCCAGGATCTGCTCCGATTGCGCAGTGGTAGTGGACAGCGGCCATTCGCAGTACACGTCTTTGCCCGCCTCGATCACCTTTTGCGCAAGCCGACCGTGTTCGGGCGTGGGCGCCAGCACCACCACAAGGTCAACTTCGGGGTGGCTGACCAGTTCATCGGCGTTGTCGAACGCGTGTCGGATCTTGAAATCATCGGCATAGCCGCGCACCTTTTGCAGATCGCGACCGGAGAGCGCCACCACCTCGAATGCGTCAAGGGATTGCAGGGCGGGAATGTGTCCGTAGCGCGCCCACCCGCCGGTACCGATGATGCCGACGCGGATTTTATGAGTCATTGAGCCTTCCTCTGTTCATGCAAGTGTGTGCGAGGCACCTGCGGGTCCTGCATTGCCGGAGCGAGCGGGACACCGCGCAGAGGCACACCGCGCTGGTGAAACAGAGTAGGCGTTCTCAAGTGGACGATTAAGAGGGGCAGGCGTCCATGCATAGGTGACGAATGTGTCCGCAATGGGTAAAAAAACCGCCGGGCCTTAGCCTGCGTTTTCAATCACCAGGCCGCGGGCAAAATGAGCGACAACAAAGTCCACGAAGACCCTGACCCTGGGCGTCATGTGCCGGCTGCTCGGCCAGACAATATGGAAGGTGTTCGCGCCTGTCAGGTGCGTTGTCAGCAACGTCTGAAGCTGCCCGTTTGCCACCGCATCCCGGACCGCGAAATCGGGCAGACACGCAATCCCGCGACCCGCCTTGGCCATGTACAGCAAGGCGGCGACATCGCTGCAGATCATGGCGACGGGCAGACTACTGAGGCTTGCCCGGGCGGCCGTCTGTTTGAAAGGCCACTGATACAGCTTTCCCGAATTCTGCCAACGGTAGTGAAAGCACGCATGGTCCAGCAGGTCTGCGGGGCTGGACGGCACACCGTGAGCGTTGAGGTACCCAGGCGCGGCGACGATGCAGGCGCGGTATGGGCCCAAAGGCCGGGACTTGAGCCGGGAGTCGCTTAGATCGGTGCCCCGGATGACGACGTCGAACCCCTCCTCGATCACATCCACCATCCGGTCGGTAAAGTCCAGGTCCAGCTCGATCTCAGGGTAGGCCTGCATGAAATCGGCGATAACCGGCAGCGGCAGCCCTCCCGCCAGGGCCAGCCCGACACGCAATCGACCTCGCGGGCGCCCGGTCATCGCGGACATGTGGTCTTCGGCAGCCTGGACTTCGTCAAGGATGCGCCGGCACCGCTGCAGAAACTCCTCGCCTTCCGAGGTGAGGCGAACGGTTCGAGTGCTCCGCTGAAACAGCCGCACCCCCATCCGCGCCTCCAGCCGGGAGATGCTTTTACTCACCGCAGAAGCAGAAATGCCCAGACTGCGTCCGGTGGCAACAAAGCTCTGGCTTTGTGCTGTCTGGACAAACATTTCCAGCCCGCCCAGTGCGTTCAATCTGTCCAACAGTGCCTCGCTTGCGACATTCGATAGAAGGTGTGATGAAGAATAACTACGACGCCTTCGACGTGTTCAAGTTGAACAACGTCGCTGCCGTGCCTCTTCGGTAGTCCGACGGCGTCTGGTTCATCTCGTAACGGAAGTGTCGATTGAAGTTCGACAGGTTGATGTAGCCCACTTCAAAGCAGACATCGGCGATGGACATCTGTGTCTGCAGCAACAACCGACAGGCCTTCTGAATGCGCAGCTTGCGCATCAGGTCGATAAACCCGTGGCCCGTCGCGCGCTTGAAGAACCGCGAGAACCCCGGCTCGCTCATGTGCAGTCGCTCGGCGATCACTGACAGCCTGATGTCCCCCGTAAGCTCCCGTTGCAGGTACTCGAATGCACGGTGAACGCGCTCGGCGCTCTTGGCATCCAGAGCAGGCGCGTAACACGCACTCGCCAGCGTGCGGGCTTCACGGGCAGGCGCTGTGCTCAGGGTGTTGAGCAGATCGAGAAACAGCAGCAACCGTTGCAAGCCGTTTGCCGTGCCGATGCGTTCAAGCAGCTCGGCGGCCTGCATTGCTGTCCCGCCGGTAAATTCCAGCCCGCGGCGGGCGCGGTCAAACAACCCCTGCAATTCACCCAGTTCAGGCAGCGTTTCGCGCAGCGCCAGCAACGTAGCGCCGTCGAATTGCAGCACGACGTCCCGGCCTTGCAGGTGCTCCCCCGGCGCAAGATCGCCCATCCAGTCATGGGGCAGATCAGGCCCGATCAACGCGACATGGCCGGGGCCGAAGGCGCCGATGTAATCGCCCGCCACCAGTTTGCCGCTGCCTTTGCGGATCAGATGAATTTCGTACTCGGGGTGATGATTCCAGCGCGCGAGCGCATAGGGATAGTCGTGCTCGTACCAGCGAAAACTCTGCTGGGGCGCCGGCAGGATGATTTCCAGTTCGGCAGGGAGCTGCTCGAATAAGGCGGTTCGGCTTTCAGGCATGGTCTGCCCCTTTTTTGTCGTTGTTGGCGCGAGCGTCCACGCACCATACGCCTGTTGCATCCCCCTGCTCCACCTCGCCTGTCACTGCGCGCTGATACTTTTTTACCCTGGCGCAGGGTTAGGCTGCACGGTTAAAAAAGCATCAGCGGGACATCCTCAGCGTGTTTGTTGCAGGGCGTGCAAGCTGCTGTAATCGGCACGCCACTGCCCCGAAGTGAGACGTCAGAGGGACCGGCAGTGCTCAAAAACAACAATAACGATTCCGCGCCATCGGCGTGGAATGGAGATCACCATGAAGATCACCCATCACGCGCTGCTGCTGTCTGCTGGTCTGTCCCTGGCGGGCATCAGTCAGGCTGCCGAAACGATCACCATCGCCACCGTCAATAACAACGACATGATCCGCATGCAGCGGCTCTCCAGAGTGTTCGAAGAGCAGCACCCGGACATCCAGCTCAATTGGGTGGTGCTCGAAGAAAACGTCCTGCGCCAACGGCTGACCACCGACATCGCCACCCAGGGCGGCCAGTTCGATGTGCTGACCATCGGCACCTATGAGACGCCACTATGGGGCGCAAAAGGCTGGCTGGAGCCGATGAAAAATTTGCCCGCCGGCTACGACCTGGGCGACATCATCCCGTCCGTGCGTCAGGGCCTGTCGGTCAACGACACCCTGTATGCATTGCCCTTCTATGGCGAGAGCACGGTGACCTATTACCGCACCGACCTGTTCAAACAGGCCGGGCTGAGCATGCCCGAGCACCCGACCTGGACCCAGCTCGGCGAGTTCGCCGCCAAACTGCATCACCCGGATCAGGGTCAGTACGGCATGTGCCTGAGGGGCAAGGCCGGCTGGGGCGAGAACATGGCCTTGCTGACCACCATGGCCAACGCGTTTGGCGCCCGCTGGTTCGACGAACAATGGCAACCCCAATTGACCAGCCCCGAGTGGACAGCCGCTGCCAACTTCTACGTCAATACGCTGAAAAACTACGGCCCGCCCGGCGTCTCCAGCAACGGCTTCAATGAAACCCTGGCGCTGTTCAACAGCGGCAAATGCGCGATCTGGGTCGATGCCAGCGTGGCAGGCTCGTTCACCACCGACAAAGAACAGAGCCGGGTCGTGGACAGCGTGGGTTTCGCCCCGGCGCCCGTTGAAGTGACCGACAAGGGTTCGTCCTGGCTGTACGCATGGTCCCTGGCGATCCCGGCGACCTCCAAACACAAAGATGCCGCCAAGACGTTCACCACCTGGGCCACCTCCAAGGAATATATCCAGCTGGTCGCGCAGAAGGATGGCATCACCAACGTGCCGCCAGGCACCCGCACTTCCACCTACAGCGACGCCTATCTCAAGGCCGCGCCGTTCGCCAAAGTGACACTGGAGATGATGAAGCACGCTGACCCGACCCACCCCTCGGCCAAGCCCGTGCCCTATGTCGGTATCCAGTACGTGACCATCGCGGAATTCCAGGCCATCGGCACGTCGGTGGGCAAACTCTTCTCGGCAGCGCTCACCGGCCAGACCTCCGTCGAGCAAGCCCTCGCTGCGGCGCAGTCGACGACGGAGCGGGAAATGAAACGCGCCGGTTACCCGAAAAAATAAATGCCCTGTCGGCAGCCAGCTGCCGCCTCTTTCTGCATGACGGATGACTCTTTCAATGAAAAGACTCGAAGGTAAAAGCGCACTGATCACAGGCTCAGCCCGGGGTATCGGGCGGGCCTACGCCGAAGCCTACATTCGCGAAGGCGCGACAGTGGCCATCGCCGACATCAATCTGGAGCGCGCGACCCAGACCGCCACCGAACTGGGCGCCAGTGCCTACGCGGTGAGGATGGACGTCACCGATCAATCGTCCATCGACGCGGCCATTGCGGCCGTCGTCGCCACCACCGGCAAGCTGGATATCCTGATCAACAACGCTGCATTGTTTGATCTGGCACCGATAACCGAGATCACTCGCGAGAGTTACGAGCGCTTGTTCTCGATCAATGTGGCCGGCACGTTGTTCACCCTTCAGGCGGCGGCCAGGCAGATGATCGCCCAGGGTCATGGCGGCAAGATCATCAACATGGCGAGCCAGGCCGGCCGGCGCGGCGAGGCACTGGTGGGCGTTTACTGCGCGACCAAGGCTGCGGTCATCAGCCTGACCCAGTCAGCGGGACTGAACCTGATCACGCACCGGATCAACGTCAATGCGATCGCCCCGGGGGTCGTCGACGGCGAGCACTGGGATGGTGTGGACGCGCTGTTTGCCAAACACGAGAACCGGCCATTGGGCGAGAAGAAACGGCTGGTCGGTGCCGAAGTGCCCTACGGCCGCATGGGTACTGCCCAAGACCTGACCGGCATGGCGATCTTTCTCGCGTCCGCCGAGAGCGATTACGTCGTCGCCCAGACCTACAACGTCGACGGCGGCAACTGGATGAGTTGAGCACGTACAGGACGCCGCTCACGGGGCCGATTCACACGACGTCGTTACGTGGTTCCTGCCCCGCCCACTCCCGCACCGCCTGCACAAATAACCGCAAGGCCATGGGCGGATGGCGGTTTGCGGGGTAATACAGGCACAGCCCCGAATAGTTGGGGCTCCACTCGGCGAGCATTTGCGTGCTGTCGACGACGAATTCGATGTGAATCTGCGGATAGCGCCTGGTGAAGTCTGGCAGCACATGCCGAATCAGCGGGCGCAGGGATAATTCCGAGGCGTTGATGAGAATGGAGCCGGACGGGGTGGCCCTTGACGAGGTGACCTCATTGACGACATTGGCCAGGTCGGCAATCAGGGGCCGCACGCCATTGAGCAGTTGCTCGCCCGCCTCGGTCAGGGCAACCGAGCGCGTGGTGCGATTGAACAGGCGCATCTCCAGCCGCGCTTCGAGGTTGCGCATCGGGTGACTGAGCGCCGACGGTGACACGCCCAGCATCCGCGCCGCCGCACTGAAGCTGCGTTGCTCGGCGATGGCGATGAAAGACGTCAGTTCAGGCAGGTCGGCGCGGATCACTTGTGAATTACCCTCAATAGCTCTTGAAGAGAACTCCATATTGTTGAACCTGCCACAGCAATATACGGTGACTCCTCACCTGGACAAAGGAGAACACCGATGCAAACTCGCCTTCTCGGAAACAGCGGCCTCGAGGTTTCAGCCATTGGCCTCGGCTGCATGGGCATCAGCTATGCCTACGGCCCTGCAATGGACAAGGCCGCCGCAATCCAGCTGATTCGCGCGGCATTCGACTCGGGCGTCACCCTGTTCGACACCGCCGAAGCGTACGGCCCGTTCACCAATGAAACCCTGCTGGGAGAAGCGCTGGCGCCGTTTCGCGAGCAGATCGTCATCGCCACCAAATTCGGCTTCAAGAACGGCGACGTCGCCCAGGGGCTCGACAGCCGCCCGGAGAACATTCGTGCCGTCGCGGAAGCGTCGCTCAAGCGCCTCAACACCGACTGCATCGACCTGTTCTATCAGCATCGCGTCGACCCCAATGTACCGATTGAAGAGGTCGCCGGCACCGTCAAGGCGCTGATCGCCGAAGGCAAGGTCAAGCATTTCGGCCTGTCAGAGGCCGGTGTAAAAACCATCCGCCGTGCCCACGCCGTCCAGCCGGTGGCCGCGTTGCAGAGTGAATACTCACTGTGGTGGCGCGAGCCCGAGTCAGACCTGATTCCGGTACTCGAAGAGCTGGGCATCGGCTTTGTGCCGTTCAGTCCGCTGGGCAAAGGCTTTTTGACCGGCGCGATCGACGACAGCACCACGTTCGGCGAAGACGACTTCCGCAACAAGGTCCCGCGCTTCTCCGAAGAAAACCGCCGCGCCAATGCACAACTGGTGCAGGTCATCGGCCAGATCGCCGACGGCAAGGGCGCGACCCGGGCGCAGATTGCCCTGGCCTGGTTGCTGGCGCGCAAGCCATGGATCGTGCCGATCCCCGGTACCACCAAGCTGCATCGTCTCGAAGAAAACAACGGCGCGGCGAACATCGTGCTGAGCGCGGCGGACCTGGGCGCTATCGAATCAGCCCTGCAGCAGATCCAGATCGTCGGCGACCGCTACCCGGCGCACCTGCAGCAAAACGTGGGACGCTGATCCATGGTTCCACACCAGTGGGACCTGATTCAGCCGGGAAGCGGCCAGTCTGAACACCTCACGTAAAGGGTGCGACGTCTGACGTCTTCCCGGCTGGGGCCGCTCCCACTTGCAGATTCCGTGCACTGTGAGGGCTGGCGATGGTCCCACTGGCGGCGGCCCACAACGACCGGACTGACGGGAATTCGCTAATCTCCGTATGATTCCCGCCCAACGAATACGCGGCCCAGGTGACATGGATAGCAAAACATCAGAAACCCACTCTACAGCCAACTCACCGGGCGTCGACCCCGACGTGCGCTTCGAATGCGTCGGCTGTGGCGCGTGCTGTCGCGGCCGCTTCGTGCCCTTGACCCTGAGCGAAGCCGTGACCTGGCTGAAACGCGGCGATCCTGTGGGGGTATTGCTTGAGGCATTCGACGATTCACTCTGGCCGGTCGACTCACCCGAATATGCCTACAACGCCGGGCGATCCGCACCGGTCACCGGCGGTTCAGGCACGCTGCGGGTGACGGTGATTCTGGCGGCCAACGCGATCCCTGAATGCCCGAACCTGCGACCGAACGGGCTGTGCTCGGTGTATCTGGAGCGGCCGCTGGTGTGCCGGATCTACCCGATGGAGATCAGCCCTTTCATTGAGCTGAAACCTGAAGCCAAGGACTGTCCGCCGGAAAGCTGGCAGCAGGGCAGCCTGTTGGCGTCGGATCAGGGGTTGGCAATGCTGGTCCAGCAATCGCGTCAAACCGACCGCGACGATGCCCGACGCAAAGTGGCAGTGTGCGAAAGCCTCGGCCTGACCGTTGCCGGCTGGAAAGGCAACGGTCTGGTGATTCACCAGCCCTCGGTCGAAACACTGCTCGCCGCCTGCGAAAGCGCTGAGGTCAATGCCGGTCCCGCTGCTCAAGCCTGGCAGATCAAGGCAGAAGACCCGGCCTTGAGGGAGTATCTCCACGCTCAGTCCGTGCCCCTGGCTGACTCACCCAGCGACGATTACATCTTCCACCCAATACCCCGCTGACCGGCCGCCGCTGAACCGCTTCCAACTTGCAGCTTCCCGCTTCAGCCGATCACCCCGGCATACACCGCACGGTCCACATTGCCGCCGGACAGAATGACCCCGACTTTCTTCCCCGCCATGGCCCGGCGCTCCTGGATGAGCGCCGCCAGTGCAGCGGCCCCCGCGCCCTCCGCGAGGTTGTGGGTGTCGGTGTAATAGACACGCATGGCCTCGGCAATTTCCTCCTCGCTGACCGCGACAATGCGCTCCGCCCCGGTTCGATAGATCGCGAAGGCCGCGGGAATGGGCCGGCGCACGGCGAGGCCATCGGCGAAGGTGTTCGCCGACGGGGTCTGCAAAATAGTGCCTTCCTCGAACGACCACTTGGCGGCCGCTGCCTCGGTAGAGACCACGCCGACCACCCGGGTCTGCAGCCCCAGCGCGTCACGGGCGGCAATGACGCCGCAAATGCCCGAACCACAGCCGATCGGCACGTAAACCGTGTGCAGATCCGGCGCGGCCATGAACAACTCGAGCCCATAGGTGGCCACGCCCTTGAGCAACTCGATGTGGAATGGCGGGACCAAATAGTGCCCATGCAGGTCCGCCAACCGCGCGGCCTCTTCCCGGGCTTCGTCGAAATCCCGGCCGCATTCGATGACGGTGCCGCCAAGGGCACGCATGGCGTTGTTCTTTTCCGGCGAATTGCCTTCCGGCACCACGATCAGCGCACTCAAGCCCAGCGCAGTGGCAGCCAGCGCCAGGCTTTGCCCGTGATTGCCCCGCGTTGCCGTGACGATGCCTCTGACGGTCGGGTAAGTGCGCTTGAGCCAGTGCACGAACGTAATCCCGCCGCGCACCTTGAACGCTCCGGTGGGCGTGTGGTTTTCGTGTTTGACCCACACCGTGCTGTTCAGCCGCTCAGCCAGCAACGGCCAGGCATATTGAGCGGTCGGCGGCATGACCTCGTAAACCTGGCGAGCGGCCTGTTCGATATCGTCGCGTGTCAGCCCGTGCATGGGGGTGCCTCCTCCTCGAAAATGTGGCCCAGTCTAGGCAGACGCTCGCCGCGCCGGCTTTCATAAAACTGACCTGACTTTTGCCCAATCACTTGATTACTATGAAGGCCATGAACCCGACAAAACGCTCGCCTCACCCGCTCCCGTCCGAACCGGTTCGCCGTGTCGAGGCAGGCCCGTGGATGATCGAATTGCTGCCTGCCGCCGGTTACGCCACCCGCTATGTGGCGACCCAGGCGGCCATCGGCTTTGCCTTCGAAAGCCAGCGCGGCCTGCACGCCATCGGCAGCGACCGGGTGCAGCCCTTCGACGCGGTGCCCAACGGCCTGGCATTCGTGCCCGCCGGGTGCGACGTATTGTCGGAGTCGCCCACGGGCGGTGAATACCTGCGGCTGCTGCGCACCGACGGGCTTACTCTGACGGGGGATCACGCCTTCAACAACCGCATTGATGCTCAATCGATCGTCCTGGCCATGAGGATGCGCGCGGCATTGTTGCAGCGCTCGGCGGCGGATGACTGGGAGGGCTGGGCGCTGGCCCTTGCTGAACGGGCCGATAACAAGAGCGCTTTCGACGCGCCGCTGCAAGGCTCGATCAACGGCAGCCGGATGCGCAGACTCGATGAGTTCATCGACGCCGGCATCGATGGCCCGCTGGGGGTGCAGGCCATGGCGCAGATGTTGGGGTTGTCCGAGGGTTATTTCATTCGGGCGTTCAAGCACACCACGGGCAAGAGCCCCCACAGTTACCTGATCGACCGGCGTATGGCGAAGGCCCGGGCCCTGATGCGCGATTCAAGCGCGCGACTGGCGGAGATCGCCCACGCCTGCGGCTTCAGCTCCCAGGCGCATATGGCGACGGCGTTTCGGCTGCGCATGGGCATCAGCCCGGCGAAGCTGCGCAGCCAGTCTTGGTTGTGATTCATCACCCGCTTATCTCACCTCTCCAACCGTGCCGCTGCAGCACCGCCTTGATAACGGGGTGATGATCGACGACTTCCAGGGACCCATAAAACTCGGGGCGGGATGCCCGGAGGTGTTCCCGCGCCCCACTCCACTGGCTGATCACGCAGGCGAGAGTTTCGACGGCGCCTGGGGCATGGGGATGCCAGGCCACCGGGTTGTAAAACACATCGGCGAACACCTCCCACTGGCTGTGCAGCTTGCTCCGGGCGCCTGCGACCAATCGGTCTAATTGGCCAGGCTCGGCGTCAGGCAGCCACCGCTCCGGATAATCGATCAGGCCGATGGACGCATAACAATTGGTGGTGAGGTACGCCAGGGCCCGGAGTTGCTGGGCACGCTCAAGGATCTCTGAAGACAGCAGGCCGGACAGCGGAAAGGCCAGGCCCAGGTGCGTGAGGATGGCCGCGCTTTCCGTTAGCACTCCGCCGCCGGGGATGACCAGCGTCGGCACCTGCATCAACGGGTTCAGGCGTTTCAGTTCGTCCTGTCCTGCACCGGCTTCCCATGAGGTTTCGCCCATCAAGCGGTAATCAGCGCCGCACAGCGTGAGCGCCATCTCTATGGCCGCCGAGCCGGATCTGTCGGACGCAAATAATCTGAACATGCTGTCTCTCGCTCTCATCAGGCTTTATGGCCGTGGCGCCGCTGCCACTCATCCGCAACATCGCCCAGGGTCTTGGCGCTGTCGTTGCGTATCCATGCCATGAAGTCGCGGTCGAATTTGAAGGCCGGCCCGCACTGCGCGGTCATGAACCGGCGCACGTTCTGGGTGTTGCGGTAATCCTGGGTGACAGGGGTGTCTCGGGAAAGCGATTCGCTGTGCCAATCGAAGGCCATGGGGACTTGGTCCAGGTGAGGGGGTGGCGCACAGTCTAGTCGGGAAATACGTATGGGTCAGATCGAGCGACAGGCGCCAGGCAAGGCAGTGCGCCGGTCACGGAATCCATTCCACATTTGTGTCAACTATCCCTCCCTCACACAGTCACACAGTCATTCCCGCCCATTGACTGATGATGTATCCGCATGAGTTTCATTCTTTGCATGACCGTCTTCGGTGTCCTGCTGATGCTGCTGGCACTGACTTCTTCTTATCTGCGCTGGCTGCCGGTCACGACGTCGGCGGTGTGTCTGGCGTTTGGCGCCGCGATCGGACCCTGGGGCCTGGACATCGCGCAGCTCGACGTTCGCGACGCGCGCCACTGGCTGGAACGCCTCACCGAAATCGCTGTGCTGTTCTCCCTGTTCAACACCGGCATCAAGCTGCGCCTGCCGCTGCACCGGGGCGCCTGGCATTCGGCGTACTTGCTGGCCGGGCCGGTGATGCTGGCGACCATTGCCGGCGTCAGCCTGACCGCCCATTACCTGTTCGGCCTGTCCTGGCCGATCGCGCTGTTGCTCGGCGCCATGCTCTCGCCCACCGACCCGGTGCTGGCCGGGCTTGTGCAGGTCAACAGCGCCCAGGACCTGGACCGGGTGCGCTTCGGCCTGTCCGGTGAGGCCGGGCTCAACGACGGCACCGCGTTCCCCTTCGTGATTTTCGCCCTGATGTTCATCACCCACGGTTTTTCGGATTTCGACTGGACCCAGGGCTGGCTGCTTAAAAACATCATCTGGGGCGTGCCTGTCGGGCTGATGCTCGGTTACGGCCTGGGCCGTGGCGTCGGGCATCTGATGATTTACCTGCGCATCAAGAACGCCGACAGCACCCTGTCGCCCAACGACTTCCTCGCCCTGGCGTTGATTGCCATTGCCTACGTCACCGCCGAAGGCCTGGGCGCCTACGGATTCCTGGCGGTGTTCGCGGCGGGCATCGGCATGCGTCACGCCGAATCCAACACCACCCAGTCGGAGGTGCCGTCGGAACACGTGGCCATTCCGGTGGTGGGGCACACCCACAGCGACCCGGAGTCGGCGATCATGGGTGACCGTGATTCGCTGTCCGACAGTCAACTCGCCGCCGGCGTGATGATGGGCGACATGATGGTGTTCGGCAGCCTGGTGGAGCGCGCCATGGAGGTGCTGCTGATCACCCTCCTCGGCGCGGCCCTGGCCAGTTACTGGGACTGGCGCGCCGTGGGCCTGGGCCTGGCGTTGTTCTGCGTGATCCGACCCTTGAGCGTGTGGCTGCTGATCAGTGGCAAATTGCTCACCCGGCCACAGAAAGCGCTGGTCGGCTGGTTCGGCATTCGCGGCATCGGCACGCTGTATTACCTCTGCTATGCGCTGACCCATGGCCTGCCGACCGAGGCGGTCCACACCACCATAAGCCTGACCCTGTCGGTCGTTGCGCTGAGCATTCTTTTGCACGGCATCAGCATTCAGCCGCTGCTGGAGCGCTATGAGCGCAGCATCACCAGGGACAGCAAAAACTAACGCAGGGATCGCGACCGCTTTCATCTGCAGAGCCGGCGGTGTGATTAAAAGCCTCGTGATAGACAGCGTCGATGACCCTATCGGAACAAGCGATTGGACGCTCAAGACCCCGATCGGTAGCGTGCTCACTAATTGATCAGGTCTTTTGGGCGTCCTCTGCCATGCGGTTTAACGTCGCAGCAGCGCGGCCATCAGAGATCGGCGTCGTGTCGGCTGGCACCTCCGCGCACCAAGACTGGATGCTTGAACCCCTCCTTCATTTTTGCGCCACGGCTCATTCAGTCGTGGCGCGGTTCATTGCTTGCGAGCCTGAAAGCCTATGTCCATCAATACACCGCAGCAGATCGCCGAGATCACCATCGAGGCCGGCGTCAAGAAGTCCCATCTGCCGACCCCGGCGATCCTGGTACTGGGCTTTCTGGCCGGGGCGTTCATCGCCCTGGGCTTTTTGCTGGACATCCACGTCAGCACGATGATCCCGCCGCAGTGGGCCTCATTGGGCAACCTGCTGGGCGCGGCGGTGTTTCCGCTGGGTCTGATTCTGGTGATCCTCGCCGGCGGCGAGTTGCTGACTGGCAACATGATGAGCCTGCCCACTGCGATGTTCGCCGGTCGCGTGCCGCTGTCGGCGGTGGCGCGCAATTGGGCGCTGGTCACCTTCGCGAACCTGTTGGGCGCGCTGTTCGTCGCCTACTTCTTCGGCCATGTGCTGGGCCTGACGGAAGGTGCGTATCTGGCCAAGACCCTGGCCATCGCCAAGGCCAAAGCCAGCGCCGATTTCGGCCAGGCGTTTATTTCCGGCATTGGTTGCAACTGGCTGGTGTGCCTGGCGGTCTGGTTGTCATACGCCAGCAAAGACGTGACCGGGAAGGTCGTCGCCATGTGGTTTCCGATCATGGCCTTCGTCGCCATCGGCTTCCAGCACGTGGTCGCCAACATGTTCGTGATCCCGGCGGCGATCTTTGCCGACGCCCTGAGCTGGACCGATTTCGTTGAAAACTTCGTCGCGGTGTTCCTGGGCAACGCCGTGGGGGGTGCAATTTTCGTCGGGCTCGCGTATTACGTGTCCTATTCGAAAGCCATTCAGGCTTCGGCCGCCGGCGCCCCTGCTGCGATCATCGAGCAGCGGACCGGCAGCCAGATTTAACGCTGCAGCCGCGCGCCTCATCTACCAGGGCGCGCACCCTGTTTCTGCCACGCGTCACGTTGTCGAGAGTAATCAATGTCAGATCGAGTCCTGATGGACAGCTATTCACGCAAGGTCGATTACGTCCGCATGTCGGTCACGGATCGCTGCGATTTTCGCTGCGTGTATTGCATGGCCGAGGACATGACGTTCCTGCCGCGTCAGCAGATTCTCTCCCTCGAAGAAATCCATCAACTGGCCGAGCGCTTCGTGGCGCTGGGCACAAAGAAAATTCGTCTGACCGGCGGTGAGCCACTGGTGCGCTCCGGCATCGTCGGGCTGGTTCGCAGCATCGCCGCCCTGCCCGGCCTGCGCGAACTGTGCATGACCACCAATGGCTCGCAGCTGGACAAGCTCGCCGTGCCGCTGTTCGAAGCCGGCCTCAAGCGCCTCAACATCAGCCTGGACAGCCTCGACCCGGCGCGCTTCAAGGAATTGACCCGCACCGGTGATCTGAGCAAGGTGATCGCCGGGATCGACGCTGCCAACGCCGCGGGCTTCGAGCGCACCAAGCTCAACTGCGTGGTGATGCAGGGCCGCAACGACCACGAGATCAATGATCTGGTGGCCTTTGCCATTGATCGCGGCGTCGACATCACCTTCATCGAAGAGATGCCGCTGGGCACGATCAGCGAGCACAGCCGCGCCGAGTCGTTTTACTCCAGCGAGCAGGTCCGCGAGCGCATCGCCGAGCGCTACACCCTGGTGCACTCGACTGAAACCACCTCCGGGCCTTCGCGTTACTGGCGAGTGGCTGAAGCGCCGCACATCCGCATCGGCTTCATCTCGCCCCACAGCCACAACTTCTGCGCGACCTGCAATCGTGTGCGGGTTACGGTGGAAGGCCGTTTGCTGTTGTGCCTGGGTAACGAGCATTCGGCTGATCTGAAAGCCGTGCTGCGGGCCAATCCGGGTCAGCCGGAGAAGCTCGAGAAAGCCATCGTCAACGCCATGCAGCTCAAACCGTGGAAGCACAACTTCGAGCTCAACGATGACGTGCAGGTGGTGCGGTTCATGAACATGACCGGCGGCTGAATACACCCTCGGGGCAGAGCTGTCAGCGCCTCATGAAACGCTTGGCAGCCTCCACGCTTGAGACCGCCAGTCCTTGCTGAACCAGGCTGATCAGCCCTTGATGAAGCCAAGCAGGATCGCGTTGATTTCTTCCGCCTGAACCGTGCACATGCCGTGGGCGCCGCCCTTGACCACGTGCAGCGCCGAGCCTTTGACCAACTCGTGACTCTTGTAGCCGGACGCGACGATCGGGACGATCTGGTCGTCATCGCCGTGCAGGATCAGGGTTGGCACGTCGATCTTTTTCAGATCTTCGGTGAAGTCGGTTTCCGAGAACGCCTTGATGCAATCGAATTCGCCTTTGACGCTGCCGAGCATGCCGATGGACCAGAACGAGTCGATGGCGCCCTGGGAGGTTTTCACGCCGTCGCGGTTGAAGCCGAAGAACGGCACGGCCAGGTCCTTGAAAAATTGCGAGCGGTCGGCGGTGAAGCCGGCGCGGATGCTATCAAACACGTCGATGGGCAGGCCTTCGGGGTTGGCGTCGGTTTTGAGCATGAGGGGTGGGACGGCGCCGATGAGGACGGCTTTGGCAACGCGGGCGGTGCCGTGGCGGCCGATGTAGCGGGCGACTTCACCGCCGCCGGTGGAGTGGCCGATCATGATGGCGTCTTTGAGGTCGAGGGCGTCGAACAGTTGGGCGAGGTCGTCGGCGTAGGTGTCCATGTCGTTGCCGTCCCAGGTCTGGCCGGAGCGGCCGTGGCCACGGCGGTCGTGTGCGATGACGCGGTAGCCGTGCTGGCCGAGGAAGAGCATTTGTGCATCCCATGCGTCGCCGTCGAGGGGCCAGCCATGGGAGAAGACGATCGGCTGGCCGGTGCCCCAGTCTTTGTAGAAGAATTCGGTGCCGTCTTTCAGGGTCAGGGTGGTCATGGGATGCGGTCCTCGGGATAGGGTGCGGGGGGGAAGGTTGAGCGTAGTCCCGGATCGCGGATGTGCATTGTCGATATGTACTGGTTTGCGCGTGGCAAGATTTCAAGCCAGATCAAGATCAAGATCAAGATCAAGGGCGTCTGCCTGGGGGCAGACTGTTTCGCCTTCGGCGAGTTACTTGGAAAAGCACCCCAAGTAACCAAGGGTGCTTGCTCCTGGTTGGGCCCTTCCTTCGTCAGGGTTCCTTCACTCCGGTCTCGCTCCGTGGGCCCGCCGCCATCCGCCATCCATGGCGGGGGGCGGCTCTCGCGGCATCCATGCCGCTCGGCCCACTCCGCGAGACCTGCGTTCAGCCTGCACCCAAGTCGCGATTGGTGTCGTCTGGGCTATTTGCGTATGAAGATCAAAAGCAGATCAAAGGCTTCCCGGCTAAAGCCGGTCCCACAGGATGGCTGACCGCACGCGGTGTGTTAGTGGGACCGGCTTCAGCCGGGAAGAGGCCGTATGGGCGCCATCAATTTCCTGGCAAACACAATCCCTGTGGGAGTGAGCTTGCTCACGAAGACGGCGTTTCGGACGCTGAAGATTCTGATCGTGCTCACGCCCTGCCTGAACAGCGCACAAGGCGCCTCAGGCCTGGTTGCCTCCGCGACTCAATGCGCCCAGACGACCGGAGATCGACTGCATGCCTTTGCCCAGTTCGCGCAGGGTGCCGGCGTCCCGGGCGCCTTGTTCGCTGGAGGCGTGGATGCGCACCGCCAGCTCGTTGATTTCGTGGGTGACGTGGCTCTGCTCCTGCGCGGCCACTGCGATCTGATGGGCGCGCTGGACGATGTCGTCGAAGCTGAAGACGGTGGTGCCCAGTGTGGCGGCAACATTGACCGCCTGCTGCACCGACTCCCGGGTCCGCGTGGCACCATTCTGCATGGTCGAGACCGCCGCACTGGAGGCCTGGCGCAGTTGCGAGATCATCTCCTGAATCTCGTTCGCCGAGGCCTGGGTTCTCCCGGCCAGCGTGCGCACCTCATCCGCCACCACCGCAAAGCCACGCCCCTGCTCGCCTGCACGCGCCGCTTCGATGGCCGCGTTCAGGGCCAGCAGGTTGGTTTGTTGGGAGATCGATTTGATCACTTCCAGCACGCTGCCCACGCGCTCGATGTCGTCACCCAATTGGGTGATGGCGCCCGCCGCGCCGGCAATGTCCGTTGCCAGCACTTCGATGGACTGGCTGTTGCTGTTGACCTGATCCTGGCTTTTCTGCGCATCGCCCAGGGAACGGCGGGCGGTGTCGGAGCAGTCGGTGGTGTTCTGGGCGACTTCGTTGGCACTGGCCGACATCTCGGTGATCGCGGTGGCCAGCAACGTGTTGTCCTGACGCTGGGATTCGGCCCGCTCGGCGACGCCTTGGGACAGCTGCGCCAGCTCGTTGGCCTGGCGTTCCAGGGACACCGACTCCTCGGCGATGCGGTGCAGCATGTCGCGTAGGGAACCGGCGTAGCGGTTAACCGACTCACGCAGCGCGCCGATCTCGTCGGCCCGCAAAATCGCCAGTTGAGTATCGGTCTGACCGCCCTGCCCCAGACTCGATATCTGCGCGGTGGTTTCCTCCAGCTGCGCCAACAACCGCTTGCCGGCCAGCCAGGCCAGACCCAGCAGCACGCCTAAAAGCGGCAACAGGAACAACAGAATCTGTCCGGTGAGGCGGTTCGCCAGTCCGACGACGCGGGCTTCCGGGGTCACCAGTCCAATGCGCCAGCCCGTGCCGGCCATGGTCGCCAGCGTGACGTAGGCCGGGCCGTTGAGCCGACCGTCGTGCTCAATCCTCAGGGTCGAGAGGGCCGAGGCGTTGCTCGCGAGCTGATCAGCCACCGGCTTCAACCAGGGTTGCTCCTGGCTCAAACCGGTAATGGTCAGCAGGCCCTTGGTGCCTTTCGCATCGGGGAAATACAGCAGATTCCCCGAAGGATCGACCGCAAATGCGTAGCCGTCGGTGACGCCGCCCTTCTCTTTGAGGAAGGCCGCCAGACCGTCAAGCTTGAGGTCGATGGTCGCGACGCCGGCGAACGCGCCCGCCGCCCGATAAGGCACGCTGCAGGTGGTCATCGCCACGCCACTGACCGGGTCCTGATACGCATCGGACCAGACGCAACGGCCTGCCGGTGAAGACTTGGCCCCGGTGTACCAGGACTCAGCCTGATAGGGCGGCGTTTTGGCCTGGTTGTATTCGTCCGAAAAGTCCAGCCGATTGCCGGCGTTCCGCGCCCAGAAAAAACTGCGACGCTCGGTGCCTGCCGCAAACGCGTTGGGCTCCGGCCACACGCCGCCACCGGCGATGGCGGAATCCCCCTGGCTGTCGATCAAGCCGGGGAAATTGTTCATGTACAGGGTTTCTTCGTGGGGCAGCGTCTCCGCCAGCAGCGCCATGGCGGCAGCGGTCCCCTCGATGCGGCTCAATGGCAACGCCAGCTGACGGGTAATGGCGCTGGCTGACTGCTCCGCCGACTCGGTGCCGGCGGCCACCAGTTGGGGTTTGCCCCCCAGGGTCATGACCGCAAAAATCGCAACGGCCGTGAGAATCAGCAATGTCAGGATCCCCAAGGTCATTCGTCCAGCAATACGGCGGGGAATCAAAGACATGGTCAAGCTCCGAAGGAAATGTAGGGCTACATTTGCAACGGCAATAACAGGGAAAAGTTGAAGCCGGACCGAGGTTTAACCGACATGGGCGACAGGTGGTTATAGGACGACTGGCCAAACGACTCCCCGTCCGCCCCGTTCAGACCTCCATTGCATCCCGCGCCACGCGAACGTAGTCGGGCAATTCATGAGCATGCTCCCCCAACCACGCATCCAGCGTATGCCCGACATGGGTCAACACGGCCTGATCGGGCTTGAGCGCTTCAATGATCTGCAGCGCCAGGTTCAGGTCGTTATGGTTGCGCGGCGTCTGCGGTTGCGGCGGCATGGAGCAGTCGAGGACCAGCACATCCAGCGCCTGGCGTTGCAAAAAAGCCTGGGTGTCGTGGGGCAAGCCGACGGTGTCGGTGAGATAGGCGATGCGCCTGCCGCCGCCTTCCAGCAGATAACCCAGCGTCGGTTTGGAGTGCAGCAGCGGCAGTGCGGTGACTTGCAGTTCGCCCATCGAGCGGCTTTCAAAGCGCATGAACGGCTGGCTGAAATCAAGGATGCCGGGGTGTTTGTACAGGTCCGACAATCCCTCCGGGTCCACCGGGCCGTGGACCGGGATCACCAGCCCCTGGCCCCAGCGCAGGTGCAGCAGGCCCTGGGCATGGTCGGCGTGGTAGTGGGTTTGCAGGATGCCGCTGAGGCTGCGCGGCGGGAAGCGTTCGGTGAGGTCGGGCAGGCCGCTGTCGATCAGCCAGCGTTGTTCGCCCAGTTCCACCAGCGCGCAGCACGGGCGTCGACGCAGACGTGGGTCGGCATGGGCGGCGCGACAGGCTGCGCATTCACAGCCGTAAACCGGCACTTGCCGCGCATCCCCCGTGCCGAGCAGGGTCAGGCGCATGCGGGGGTTCGCTCCAGTCGCTGCAACAATCGGGCAACGGTTTGCTCCAGCACGCCGGAGTTGTTTAGCACGATCAGCGAAGGGTCACTGACCTGTAAATCGTCAGCAAACTGGGCATTGCGTGCCAGTCGGGTTTCGATGTCTTCGGCCGATTCCCGTGCCCGGCGGAGCAATCGATCCCGCAGCACCGATTGATCCACCGTCAGCAACACCACCCACAGCGATGGATAACGCGCCCGCGCTTGGGGCAGATGGCCGCGCGAGCCGTTGACCAGCACGTCGTGCCCGTCGGCCAGCCATTGATCGATCTCTTTGGGGATGCCGTAATGCAGGCCGTTGGCGAACCAGTCGAGTGCAAACGCGCCCTCGGCCTGCAGCGCCTCGAAACGCTCGACGCTGACGGCCTGGGCCGCTTCGCCCTTGGCTTCCGCCGAACGGGTGATGACCCGCCGCACGATGCGGCAGTCCCGCGCGGCCAATGCCTCGCGGGCCGCGTCCAGCAGGCTGTCCTTGCCCGAACCCGACGGCCCGATGAGATAGATCAACCTGCCTGCCATCAGAACACCCTCTTCGCTTGTCGCCAGACTTGTTGAATGATTGGCAGTGTGCCCAGAGCCCGGGCGTGGATCAGGTCGGCGCGCAGGCCGACGCGGATCTCCCCGCGATCGTGCAAGCCCGCCGAACGGGTCGGTGCCAGGCTGACCGTCGTGACCGCACGGGCCAGCCCGGCGCCTGTCGACGCACCCGCTGACACCTGCGACTCATCCAACTGGGCACCCAGGGTGAACGCCGCCTGCAACAGGCTGGCCGGATAGTAATCGCTGGAGAGAATATCCAGTAGCCCTTCTTCGGCCAAAGTCGCCGCCGCGATGTTGCCCGAGTGCGAGCCGCCGCGAACGATGTTCGGCGCACCCATCAACACGCTCATGCCCAGACGCCGGCAGCCCTGCGCCGCTTCAAGAGTGGTCGGGAACTCGGCGATGCTCATGCCGTAGGCCGCCGACTCCTCGACGTGGGCCAGTGTCGCGTCGTCATGGCTTGCCACCGACAGCCCGCGCGCCAGGCAGATGTCGACGATGGCCCGGCGATAACGGTCGCTGTAGGTCTTCGAATTGGCGACCTGCTCGACAATGAAGGCGTCCATTTGCTCGCTGCTCAGGTGGTATTTGCCCATGTAGTACTCACGGTACTTGGATTCCAGGGCGAACTGGCGCTGGCCCGGCGAATGGTCCATCACCGACACCAGCTGCACCAGCGGTTGCTCGACCAGGTCGCGGAACACGCTGAGGGTGTCGGGGTGGCAGACCTCGCAGCGCAGGTGCAGGCGGTGCTCGGCGCGGGTCATGTCGGCGGCGCTGGCCTTGGCGATCGCGTCGACCATGCCCGGCAGTTGCTGCATGCGCTTGCCCTTGGGATTGACGTCGCCGATGGACAGCGCGTCGAACACCGTGGTGATGCCTGCCGCGATGATTTGCGCGTCGTGGCTCATCACCGCCGAGGCCGACGGCCAGTCCACGCCGGGGCGCGGGCTGAGGTGTTTTTCCAGGTTGTCGGTGTGCAGCTCGACCAGCCCCGGCAGCAAGTAATCGCCGTTGAGGTTTTGCGCCTGGGACAGCTGGCTGATGCTGTCGTCGACTTCGCTGATCAACCCGTCGCGCAGCACCACGGTGCCGGTGAAGACCTGCTCGGCGGTGACGATCTTTGCGTGGGTCAGGATCTGTTCGTTCAGCATTGTTCGGTCTCCTTCGGGCTCGATGCCATGGATGCCAGTGAGGCCTGCGGATCAAGGTCGGGCGGGGTCATGTCCAGGTGGCGGTCGGACACCGCTTCCCGGGCCAGTCGGTCGTGGAAGATGCCGATCACCGCAGCGCCGGCGCTCTTCGCTTCATTGATCAATTCGAGGACCACCTGGCGATTGCCGTCGTCCAGCGACGCGGTCGGCTCGTCCAGCAGCATCACCGGCCACGGCACCATGAAGCCGCGTGCGATGTTGACGCGCTGCTGTTCACCACCGGAAAACGTCCCCGGCGCCAATTGCCACAGACGCTGGGGAATGTTCAGCCGGGCGAGCAGATGTTCGGCCCGGGCTTGGGCGTCTTCGCGTTTCCAGCCCCGGGCCAGCGCCGGTTCCATGACCACATCGACGGTGGCGACGCGCGGGATGACCCGGAGAAACTGGCTGACGTAACCGAGGGTTTGCTGGCGCACTTGCAGCACCTCTCGGGGGGCAGCGCCGACCAGTTCCAGCCACTCGCCCTGATGCTGCACGCGAATGCTGCCGCCGGCCGGCAGGTAGTTGCCATACAAAGTGCGCAGCAGCGTGCTTTTCCCGGCGCCGGAATGGCCGTGGAGCACCAGGCATTCGCCGCCGCTGACGGAGAAATTCAGGCCGCGCAGCACGTTAAGCACGACGCCATTCTGCTGGTGCAGGGTGAAGGTTTTCGAGAGGTCACGGACCTCGATCAGCGTGTTCATTGAAGGCATCCCGAGAGGCGGATCATGGCTGCAGCACCGAAGACACCAGCAGCTGCGAATACGGATGTTGCGGGTCGTCGAGGATCTGATCAGTGAGCCCGGTTTCCACCACGTGGGAACGGCGCATGACCATCAGCCGATCGGCGAGCAGGCGGGCCACGGCCAGGTCGTGGGTGACGATCACCACCGCCAGGTCCAGCTCGCGCACCAGCCCGCGCATCAGGTCGAGCAAGCGCGCCTGCACCGAGACGTCGAGGCCGCCCGTGGGCTCGTCCATGAACACCAGCCGTGGGCCGGACACCAGATTTCGGGCGATTTGCAGGCGCTGCTGCATGCCGCCGGAAAAGGTCCGCGGCAAGTCGTCGATGCGCGACGGGTCGATCTCCACCTGATTGAGCCAGTCCAGCCCCGCCGCCCGCAGCGCCTGATAATTGCGCACACCCTGGGCCATCAGCCGCTCGCCGATGTTGGCGCCGGCCGACACCGCCATGCGCAGGCCGTCGCGGGGATTCTGCTCGACGAAGCCCCATTCGGTGCGCAGCAAGGTGCGCCGTTCGGCCTCGCTGGCGCTGTACAGGTCCAGCCATTGGCTGGCGCTTTTGTGGGTGTCGGCGAGGCGGTAATCGATGACGCCGCTATCGGGCGGGCAACGGCCGCTGAGCAGCGACAACAGCGTCGATTTGCCCGAGCCGGACTCGCCGACGATGCCCAGCACCTCCCCGGGATAGAGCTCGAAGCTGACGTCCTGGCAGCCTTTCTCCGGGCCGTACAACTTGGTCAGGCCGCGCACTTTCAGCAGCGGCTGGGTTTGATCGCTGACGGCATCCCGGTTGATCTGTTGAGCAGCGTTCATTGGGCGGCCCTCCCCTGACTGACCCGTTGCGCGCAGTAGTCGGTGTCCGAGCAGACGAAACTCTGGGTCCCCTGATCGTCGAGGATCAGTTCGTCGAGGAACGAATCGTGGCTGCCGCAGATGGCGCAGTTGTGCGCCCACTTCTGCACTTCAAAAGGGTGATCCTCGAAGTCGAGGCTAGTGACGCGGGTGAACGGCG
This sequence comes from Pseudomonas sp. W2-17, assembly GCF_041060445.1. Lineage (NCBI taxonomy): Bacteria > Pseudomonadati > Pseudomonadota > Gammaproteobacteria > Pseudomonadales > Pseudomonadaceae > Pseudomonas > Pseudomonas sp. W2-17. The sequence continues at coordinate 248,799 of NZ_JAUFNS010000008.1, forward strand.
GCACTGCGTAAAGACGCTTCTCGCGGCCGGCGCCGAACAGCATCAGCGCCGGGCTCATGTCCAGTTTCGGGTTGTCGAATTTGGGGATCGGCGACGGGTCCATGACGTAGCGCTCGTCGACGGTCACCGGGTAGGCGTAGGCCGTGGCGATGTGGCCGAAGGTGGCGATGTCTTCGTAGAGCTTGACGTGCATGACGCCGTAATCATTCAGCGCGTGCATGGTGCGGGTCTCGGTTTCCGACGGTTCGATGAAGCGCAGCGGCTCGGGAATCGGCACCTGATAGACCATGATCTGATCGGCGTGCAGCGGCGTTTCCGGGATGCGGTGGCGGGTCTGGATAATCGTCGCTTCGGGGGTGCGCTCGGTGGTGGCGACGCCGGCGGTGCGGGCAAAGAAACGGCGAATCGACACGGCGTTGGTGGTGTCGTCGGCGCCCTGATCGATGACTTTGAGCACGTCCTCGGCGCCGAGGATCGCAGCGGTCAGTTGCATGCCGCCGGTGCCCCAGCCATAGGGCAGCGGCATTTCGCGGCCACCGAAGGGCACTTGATACCCGGGAATCGCCACGGCCTTGAGCAGGCCGCGACGGATCATGCGTTTGGTCTGTTCATCCAGATACGCGAAGTTGTAGGCCTCGTCTCGCGGCGTCGGCGGTAATAGCTGTGGGCATGGTGGCGTGGCGGCATTCATTGGGCCTGCTCCCTGGAGGGCGTGCGCAGTTTGCGGATCAGTTCCAGTTCGGCCTGGAAGTCCACGTAGTGCGGCAGTTTCAAGTGCGAGACGAAACCGGCGGCTTCGACGTTGTCACAGTGGGCGAGCACGAACTCTTCCTTTTGGGCCGGCGAGACGATTTCTTCGCTGTATTCACCGGCGCGCAGCGAACGGTCCACCAGCGCCATGCCCATGGCTTTGCGTTCGGCGTGCCCGAAGGCCAGGCCATAGCCGCGAGTGAATTGCGGCAACTCGGTAGCGGAACCGACGAACTGGTTGACCATTTCGCACTCGGTCACCTCGATGGCGCCGATGGAGATCGGGAAGCCCAGCTCTTCCGGCTCGATCCACACCTCCACTTCACCGACCCGAATTTCGCCGGCAAACGGGTGATTGCGGCCATAGCCCCGTTGGGTCGAATAACCCAGGGCCAACAGGAAACCTTCGTCGCCCCGGGCCAGCGCCTGCAGGCGTTCGGCGCGGCTGGCGGGATACTCCAGCGGCTCACGGGTGATGTCAGCGACCGGCGCGCCGGTGTCCTGTTCTTCCTTGATCAGGCCCTCTCTGGCGAGCAGGCCAGAGACCCGCGGACAGGCCTGAACCGTTGCGTCGGCCTGGGTTTCAGGGCCAGGAAACTCGCCTTCGGCCAGCAAGCTGAAATCCAGCAAACGATGGGTGTAATCGAAGGTCGGGCCCAGCAACTGACCGCCGGGGACGTCCTTGAACGTGGCCGACAGGCGACGGTTGAGCTGCATGGCCGAGGTGTCGATGGGCAGGCTGGCGCTGAAGCGGGTCAGCGTCGTGCGGTAGGCGCGCAGCAGAAAGATCGCTTCGACCAAGTCGCCGGCCGATTGCTTGATCGCCAGCGCCGCCAGTTCGGCGTCGTACAGCGATCCTTCGGTCATCACCCGGGCGACGGCGAGCGGCAATTGCTGACGGATCTGTTCCACGCCCAGTTCGGCGACAGAGGTGTCGCCCCGGCGCTGTTTGGCCAGCAGTTTGTGAGCATTGTCGATGGCCTGTTCGCCACCCTTGACGGCGACGTACATCAGGCCACCCCTCTTGACGGCTGAGTCTTGAATAGCACCTGGGTGCTGCGCGGCAGGCCGAGCAATTCATTGCCCGCGACGAAGAACACGTCGATGCCCCGCGGGAAGTCATTGCGCGCTTCGCGCTCCTGCCAGAACGCTTCCTGCAACGGCAGGCTGACGTGGTTTTTGCTTTCGATGCCCGGTCCATGCCACGCCAGTTGCGTGCCGCCCTGCAGACTCGGCAACTGGACCAGCAGCGTGCAGGACTGATCGGGATAGCGATCGTTGCCCAGGTCGAAACCGCTGAGGTCGTGCAGCTGGCTGTCGTCGAGCAGCGCGAAGCGGGCGTTCTGCCGGTCGCTGACGATCGGGCAGCCGCAATGGAAGGTCAGGTTGGCGCGAATGGCCTGGGTGTCGAACGTCGGCGCGAGCCACAGGGGCGTGTCGATGTCCAGCAAGGCCAGGCACAGGGCGTGGCTGGCCGCGGCGAGGCCTTCGAGGTGCGGCGGGGTTTGCGTGGCGACCAGGCTCTGGGCGACACCGGGACCGGCCAGCGCCTTGAGGGCGGCGCGAAAACTGCGCTGGGCATCCAGCACCGGATCGGCGAATGCCGGCTGCAACAGCGAAGCGGGCAAGGATTGAGTGGCGAGAGACGTGCTCATCAGTTTTCTCCTCTGACCAGGGTGAAGAAGTCCACTTTGGTCGCGGCGGTTTCGGCTTGTTGTTGGGCCCGGCGCAGGTCGTGCGCGCGGGCCAGGGGGGCGATCAGGTCAGTCATCCAGTGCGCCTGTTGGGCGCCCTGCAAATGTGCGTCGGCCAGGGCGGCGAGTTCGGCGTGGGCCTTGTCGCGCCCGGCGAGGTAGCTGAAGCCGGTGCGGCCGTCGGACAGGCGCACCACGCAGCGGGTCACGGTCATCTCGCCGACGTTGAACGGCGCACCGCTGCCACCCATGCGGCCGCGCACCAGGGTCATGCCGATTTCCGGCGCGCGGATCAGTTGATAGTCGGCGTCACGCAGGGCGGCTTCGTGGGCCAGCAGTTCGGCGCGGCGGCTGCGCGCGAGCACGCCGATCCAGTGCTGGCGGACAGCCTGATCGGGCGCTGAAGTATCAGGCGCGGTGGAGGAAGCGGGTGTGGCAGTCATCGAGGGCATCTCCGTCAGGTGACGATCTGATACTGGAAGCGGTCGGAGCGGCTGGTGGAATGGGCAATCTCCACCGGGTTTCCGTGCGCATCGTGGGAAAGGGTCAGCACCGTCAGCGCCGGCAAGTGGCGCGGCATCAGCAGCACGCTGGCTTCTTCGCGACTGGGCAGGCGCGCGCCGATCAGGCTGAAGGTGCGGGTCAACGGCAACTGGCGTTCGGTGAGGAACTGGCGCACCGAACCGCTGACGTAGTCGGCGATCAGTGACGCGCGGGTGGCGCAGTAGCGGTGGCGAATCAGGCAGACCGGCTGGCCGTCGAGGCGGCGCAGGGTTTGCAATTCGATCAGCGGCGCATGGGGTTCGAGGCCCAGATGCCCGGCCTCCTCCGCCGTCGCCGTGCAGTGCCGGCGTTGCAGCAGCACCGCTTCGACGCCGTGGCCCAGCGCCGCAAGTGATTCGCTGTAGGCACTGCCGGCGGCAACCGGGTACACCAGCGGACGCCCCAGCACTTGGGTGCCTTTGCCCTGGCGGCGCAGCAGACTGCCTTCGCGCACCAGCTCGTCGATGGCCCGGCGCACGGTGTGCCGGTTGACCTCGAAGCGCGCCGCCAGCTGGATTTCGGCGGGCAAGTATTCACCGGCGGTGTAGCGGTCGAGTTCACTGCGCAGGGTTTGCGCCAGTTCGAGGTACATCGGTTCTCGGTGTAGGGCTTCGGAATGTCTAGACAACTGCATGGCTAAAAAAAGGGTTCGCACCCTCTCCTGTCGTGGTCATTAGATGAACTGCTTGCGCAGGCGCTGGGAGAAGATGTCGATGACGCTCACCACCACGATGATCACCAGCAGCACCGAGCAGGTCTGGGTGAACTGGAAGGCGCGGATGTTTTCCCAGAGGATCACGCCGATCCCACCGGCACCGACCATCCCCACCACCGTCGCCGAGCGCACGTTGGATTCGAAGCGGTACAGCGCGTAGGAAATCCACAGCGGCATCACCTGCGGGATGACTCCGAAGATGACTTCCTGCAGGGCACTGGCGCCGGTGGCTCGAACGCCTTCGACCGGGCCTGGATCAATCGCTTCCACCGCTTCGGCAAACAGCTTGGCGAGCACGCCGGTGGTGCTGATCCACAACGCCAGCACGCCGGCGAATGGGCCGAGGCCGACCGCCACCACGAAGAGCATGGCGAAGACCATTTCGTTGATCGAGCGGAAGGCATCCATGACCCGGCGCAGCGGTTGATGAATCCACCACGGCGTAATGTTGTCGGCGCAGAGAATGCCCAGCGGCACCGAGCAGACGATCGCCAGCAACGTGCCCCACAGGGCGATCTGCACCGTGACGATCATTTCCTTGAGGTACGCGCGCCATTCGTGAAAGTCAGGCGGGAAGAAGTCGGCGGCGAAGGTCGCCATGTTGCCGGAGTCGCGGTACAGCGCCAGCGGGTTCATTTCCGCGCCGTGCCAGGCCCAGGCCATCATCGCCAGGAACAGGCCCCAGCCCAGGTATTGCGGCCAGCTGCGCTTGCCGGCGGCTTCGATGTAAGCAGCGTGAGTGGTCATAAAGAGTCCGGTTGCGAACGGGTGAAGCGTCATGACTGGCGCGCCGAGCCTGCACGTGGTTTACCCCCACAGGCAGGCGCGCCCCGTGCATCAACCCGCCTTGGCGGTGCCTTGTTTTTCCAGCTCGGAAATACGGTCCTGCAGCTTCGCCAAACCAGCGTCGATGTCTTTCAGGCGAGTGGCCTTTTCGTCGGCGCTGAGGGTGGTGCTGGCCGTGGTTTCGGTCTTCTGCTTGAACAGCTCGAGCTGGCGAATGGTCAGCAACTGGTCATCCGAAGACTTGAGGAACTTGCCCATCTGCATGTTCTTCAGCACGGCCTTTTGTTCGTCGGTGTCGCCGTAGTTGGCGAAGAAATCGCGGATCTTGTTCTTGTCCGCGTCGGACATGCCCTTGCGCCAGACCATCGGGTCGGCCGGGATCAGCGGCGATTTCCAGATCACCTTGAGCATCGCGGCCTTGTCGGGCTGGGTGACTTCCAGACGGTCCCAGCTTTCGGTGTTGAAGGTCGCGACGTCCAATTGCCCTTTGGCCACGCTGAGGGCGTTGACCTCGTGGCTGGAGTTCAGCGTGCGTTTGAAGGCGGTGGCGGCGTCGACGTGGTTCTGCGCAAACACGTAGTAGCCCGGCACCAGGTAGCCCGAGGTGGAGTTCGGGTCGCCGTTGCCGAAGGTCAGCTCCTTGGCGTGCTTGAGCATGTCCTCGACCGAATTGATCGGGCTGTCCTTGCGCGCAATGATCACGCTCCAGTAGCCGGGCGCACCGTTGGCGGCGGCGGTCTGGGCGAAGATTTCGCCGCCGGAACGGTCCACTGCTTCCATGGCCGCCTTGTTGCCCAGCCAGGCCACGTCGACCTTGTTGAAACGCATGCCCTGAATCAGGCCGGCGTAGTCGGAGGCGAAGGTGGCGTTGACTTTCAGGCCGGTCTTTTTCGACATGTCGTCGAGGAACGGCTGCCAGACGCTTTTCAGGTTCTGCGACGACTCGGTGGACATGATGCCGAAATTGATGACGTTGTCGTCGGCCTGCGCGTTGCCCAGCAGGCAACCGGCAACGGCAGCGGCAGACGCGAACACGCGCCCGATACGGTTCAACATGGGGAACTCCCGGAGCTGGGTTGGTTGTTGGGATGTTTTCTGGTTTATGTGGTTTGTCAGCGCTGCAGCTGAATCACGCGCGGGCCATCATCAGTTGCGGCGGTCTTTCTCCGTCGCGTGCGCTGCCGTCGAACATCAGGCTGGTGTCGGCGTCGGCGCCATACAGGTCGTTGAGGAACTGGCTGTTGAGCTCGGCGCCGTTGCCGTCGAAGTGAATCCGCCCGCCTTTCAGTGCAACGGCACGCGGGCAATAACGCACGGCGTAATCCACTTGATGCAAGGTGACGACGACGGTCTTGCCGTCCCGGCGATTGATGTCGGCGAGGATTTCCATGACCTTGCGCGCTGACTCGGGGTCAAGGGAGGCAATGGGTTCGTCGGCGAGAATGACTTCGGCCTGCTGGGTCAGCGCACGGGCGATGGCCACCCGCTGCTGCTGGCCGCCGGACAAGGTCGAGGCCCGTTGCGGCGCCAGATCGGCAAGGCCGACGCGGTCAAGGTTGGCCATGGCGCGGTCTTTCTCCTCGGCGTTGAACAGGCCCAGGCTGCCACGCCAGCGCGGCATGCGACCGAGGCAGCCGAGCAGGACGTTGTCGAGCACGCTGAGTCGATTGACCAGATTGAATTGCTGAAAGATGTAGCCGATGTCAGCCCGCAGGCGGCGCACTTTGCCGTTGAGCCGGCCCGAAGCCTGCACTTCGCGCCCCAGCACCTGGACGCTGCCGCCGTTGGTGCGATCACAACAGGCCAGACCGGCCATATGGCGCAACAGCGTGGATTTGCCGGAACCGGAAGCGCCGATCAGCGCAACCATTTCCCCGTGTTGTATAGACAATGCAAGGTCAACCAAAGCGGTCTTTCGGGCGAATGTCTTGTTCAAGCGGTCGACGTGGATGGCTGCGGTCATGGGCTTCTCTGGTGTAGTGATTCCAGCGTCCTGCCGGGGATGAATGATCCGCCGCACGACCGTCCTTGGCCGCGTTCGGTGCGAGTGACATTAGGGGTAGGCTGTGGCAGTTCCATGAATCGACGATGACGACGGCGTTTCACTTCGGAGACGGTTTGATGCGGGATTTTTCGGGGGGGTTGTGGACATCAGGACGTTAAAGGGCGGTCTAGCGGCTGTGCGGGCTAGACAAGTTGCGCGGAGGTTGAAGACTGCATGGCGGAGTGATGGATGGGGCTGAAACAAATAATTCGTGCCGTTGGTCCATTGGCACAACGCGATGCAGTCAGTGGGACCGGCTTTAGCCGGGAAAGCGTCGGATGTCACTCCGCTGAATTTAGGGTGTTCAGACTGGCCTCTTCCCGGCTGAAGCCGGTCCCACTATGGAAATGCATTTCGACCGTCGGACTGGCTTTAGCCGGGAAGGCGTCGGGGGTCGCGCTGCGGGATTAGGGGTGTGAAGTCTGGCGTGTTCCCGGCTGAAGCCGGTCCTACAAAAGCACCGCATCCCGTCAGTAAGACCTGTGACGCGGAGCGTCAGGGGATGCATTCCCACGCGGAGCGTTGGGAACGATCAAGCACACCGCGTCCCCCCCGTGGGACCGGTCAAATGTTGGCGCCTGAACTGGCCTCTTCCCGGCTGAAGCCGGTCCTACTACGCGTGCTTTGATCTGCTTTTGATCTTCGTACGAAAAAGGCTCAGACACCACCAATCGCGACTTTGGTGCAGGCTGAACGGAGGTCTCGCGGAGTGGGCCGAGCCGCATGGATGCGGCGAGAGCTGCCCCCCGCCATGGATGGCGGATGGCAGCGGGCCCACGGAGCGAGACCGGAGTGAAGGAACCCCGAGGCACGAGGGGCCAAGCCAGGAGCAAGCACCCTTGGTTACTTGGGGTGCTTTTCCAAGTAACTCGCCGAAGGCGAAACAGAGGCCGTTAGGCCGACGCTCTTGATCTTGATCTTGATCTTGATCTTGATCTTGATCTGGCGTTTAGATCCGGAAAGTGCCGACCAAATGCTGCAGCCGCGCCGTCTGATGTTCCAGATGAGCACAAGCATCGAGAGTCGATTTCAGGTTATCGACACCCTCCTGATTCAGCGTATTGATCTCCGTAATGTCGACATTGATCGACTCCACCACCGCCGTCTGCTCCTCGGTGGCAGTCGCCACCGACTGGTTCATGCCATCGATCTCACTGATCCGGCGGGTCACGCTGTTAAGGCGCTCGCCGGCCTGATTGGCGATGGTCACGCTGTTCTCGCTCTGGCGCTGGCTCTCGGTCATGTTGATCACCGCGTCGCGCGCACCGACCTGCAATTCCTCGATCATGCCCTGCACCTGCTGCGCCGAATCCTGGGTGCGGTGCGCCAGATTCCTCACCTCGTCCGCCACCACCGCAAAACCACGCCCCGCTTCCCCTGCCCGCGCCGCTTCGATGGCGGCGTTCAGCGCCAGCAAGTTGGTCTGCTGAGAGATACCGGTAATCACTTCCAAAATCTGCCCGATGTTGGCGGTCTTGTTGTTCAAAGTTTCGATGTTGGCGCACGACTCGCTGATCTTCTCCGACAGCTGATTCATCGCCGTGATGGTCTGGCTGACGACGCCCTGACCTTCGCTGGCCAGTTGCGTGGCCTCGCTGGAATGCTGCGACGCCAGCGCGGCGTTCTGGGCGATTTCCTGGGCGGCGGCGCCGAGCTGGTTGATCGCCGCGGCCACACTGCTGGTGCGGCTGGTCTGCTGATCGGAATTGCCCATCGACGAATTCGAGGCACCGACCACGCGGGCCGCGACTTCCCCCAGTTGCCCGGCGGTCGACGCCACTTCGCGTATCGAGCCGTGAATACGCTCCACAAAACGGTTGAACGACTGCGCCAGCGCGCCAAACTCATCCTGGGACACGATGGCAAGACGCATGGTCAGGTCGCCTTCTCCGTCGGCAATGTCCTGCATGGCACGGCCCATCTGGTGCAACGGCTGCATCAGCACGCGGATCAACAGGCCCAGCAGGACCATGATGATCGCCACAGCGATAACCATCGCGAAGATCGCCGAAGAGCGGAATTCACTGAGCATCGAGTAGGCTGCGTCGCGGTCAAGCACCAGCGCCACGTACCAGTTCGCCGACGACAGCCCCTCCACCTTGGTAAACGAGATGATCTGCGCCTTGCCGCCGGACTCGATTTCCGCCACGCCCGGCGCGATGGTTGGCGCACCGTTGGGGTAGGCCTCGCTGACGTTCTTGAGGATCAGCTTGCTGTCCGGGTGAATCAGAATCTTGCCGTCGGCGCTGACGATGTACGCATAACCATGACCGCCGAAGTTCAGCGAGTTGATGGTCTTGCTGATCGCGTCCAGGGAAATGTCCGCACCCGCGACGCCGATCATCTGCCCTTGCTGGCGGACCGGCGTGGCCAGTGTCACCACCAGCTTGCCCGACGACGCGGCAATGTACGGCTCGGTGACGATAATGCCCTGCGCTGCATCGGCCGCCTTGTACCAGCCACGGGCCCGCGGGTCATAGTCGGCCGGGCGATTGCCCGTTGGGACGGAGAACATCACGCCGTCCTTGCTGCCGAAATAACTGAGCTGAAAGTTGTCGGGGTAGACCGGCAAACCGATCACCCGCTGCAGGCTGGCCTGGGCCGGCCCGTCAACCGCGATCTGCTGGGCCATGGAGTTGAGCAACTGCGTGCGGCTGTCGAGCCAGGTTTGAATGTTTTGCGTAGTCAGACTGCCCAACTGTTGAAGCTCGGAAGCGACGCTGTTCTTCAAGGTTTCGCGCTGGCGATAGTCGTTCACCAGAATGAAACACGAGAAAGCAACTACCACGATGAGTGCAGCGGCCAGCAGGATTTTTCTGCTGAAACCCAGACGTTTGATCATATGCGTGTGTCCATAACCAGAGATGACAGCGACGAGAGTGCGATGCCGAGAGGTGCGCTGCGCTTTGCACGGGGTGCGGCAGGAAAGAGAAGGCACGGCCTGAAAGATGTTTCGGCAGCGAACGCAGGGAGTTTAGGGCTGGCTACTAATGAAGATTGGGAATGGTTATTTGAGGGATTAAGCGGTTGAGCGTCTATCCAAATGCGGGGCGTTTACGTGGTGTCTGGATCCAAAGATTGAGGATGCGCAGACCGGCCCCTTCCCGGCTGAAGCCGGTCCCACTGACAGGAGCGCGTGCATTCATTGCGACCGACTCCAACGGTGCAGACTGTGTGAAAACCTAGCCAACCTGCCTCAGATCTAAGAAAATGCCCCGCATCGAAAGATGCGGGGCATTTTCTTATGGCGTACATCCAGGGCGAATCTCGAAACCAG